>CAINDV010000049.1 GCA_903847485.1 uncultured Verrucomicrobiota bacterium | reverse complement strand
GCTCTCGGCCGGCACGCTTTACGGCATCACCCGCGCGACAGTCATGGAACTGGCCGCGGAAAGCGGCGTGCTGGTGGCGGAGCCGAACCTGACGCGCTATGATCTTTTCAACGCCGACGAATGTTTCCTCACCGGCACTGGCGCCGAGATCGTCCCGGTGGTGAAGATTGACGGTCGCGTCATCGGCACCGGCCAGCCCGGCCCGCTCACCCGGCAGTTGGAGGAACGTTACCACGCCTTAACCCAAGTGTCCGGCGAGCCGATAGACTCTTGAGCTGATATGCTTTGTTGCATTTGCAAACAGAAAGAAGCGAAGGTGCATCTGACCCAGATCGCTGGCGATAAGGTCCAGAAGGTGGATCTGTGCGAGGACTGCGCGAAGGCGAAGGGCGTGCATGATCCCACCGGCTTTTTGCTGTCTGATCTGCTGCTGGGCTTGGGCAGCGCGCAGGAACTGACCTCGCCCGCCGAAGACGCCGAGCTGGCCTGTCCGCGCTGCGGATTCACCCAGGCCGATTTCAAGAAGACCGGCCGCCTCGGTTGCGCGGACTGCTACACGACCTTTGCCGAAGGGCTGGGCGGACTCCTGCAGTCCATGCACAAAGGGGTCCGCCATGTCGGCAAGACGCCGGCCGCCCTGCGCCGCACGCGGGAGGCCTCGGGTCGCTTCGCTACGTTGCAGCGTGAACTGGCGAAGGCTATCAGCGAGGAACAATTCGAGCAGGCTGCCCGGCTGCGGGACGAGCTCAAGCTCCTCACTGCTCCGGCCGCGCCGCCCATCATCACCCCCGCCTGACATGGAACTCAACGACTTCCTTGATTCCGCCGCCGCCGCCTCGCGCCGCAGCGGCCCGCAGGACACGATTGTCATGTCCACCCGCGTCCGCCTCGCCCGCAACCTGCGCGGTGGGGCCTTTCCCGGCTGGGCCAAGAAACCCGAGCGGGTGCGGATACTAGCCCAAGTGCGCGCCGTTGTGGAGGCTCTGCCGGAAATGGTCGGTGCCTTTGCCGCCTCCATGGAAGACCTTTCCCTGCTGGAGAAGCAACTGCTCGTCGAGCGCCACCTCATAAGCCGCGAACACGCCGCCAAGAGCGCCGGCAGCGGCTTGGTGTTGAACCAGGACGAATCGCTCTGCGTCATGATCAACGAGGAGGATCACCTCCGCATGCAGGCGCTCAAGCCGGGGCTGCAATTCCGCCAGGCGTGGGTCGCGATTGACCGCGTGGATTCCGAACTGGAACCGGCCCTGAACTTCGCCTTCAGCGACGACCTGGGCTACCTCACGGCCTGCCCCACCAACGTCGGCACGGGCATCCGCGTCAGCGCCATGCTCCACTTGCCGGGGATGGTCCTGGCCGAGCAAATCAACACCATCATCCAATCCGTCAATAAACTCGGCCTGGCCGTGCGCGGACTTTACGGAGAAGGCACCGAGGCGCTGGGCAACGTCTTCCAGGTGTCCAACCAGATGACCCTCGGCGAGTCCGAACTGGTCATCCTCGAACGGCTTAACAAGGTGGTCCTCCAGATCATCGAGCACGAGGAAAACGCCCGTGCGGTCCTGCTGGAGAAGAAGCCGAAGATGCTCTTCAACCACATCGGCCGCGCCTATGGCATCCTGGCCAACGCCCACAGCGTCTCGTCGAAGGAGGCCATGAACCTCCTTTCGTTGATCCGGCTGGGCATCGAAGTCGGGCTGTTCCCCGGCACCACCCGCGCACTGGCCGACGAACTGTTCATCCTGATCCAGCCCGCGCACCTGCAAAAACCCCGCGCCGAACGCCTTTCCGGCGACGAGCGCGATCTCCTGCGCGCCGATCTCCTGCGGGCCAGTCTCAAGACCCTGAACCGTCCGCTTGATCGCCCGTCCGATGCCGGCGGTACCGCATTGGACAAACCGGGCAAAGAGTAACAACTTACCAGCCAAGCTATGAGTGAAGAATCTACGAGCAATTTTACCCCGCGCGCCCAGCAGGTGCTGGCCTTGGCGCGGAAGGAGGCCGACCGCTTCAACCACAACTTCGTGGGCACCGAGCACCTGTTGCTCGGCCTCCTCAAGCTGGGCCAGGGCGTCGCGGTCAATGTCATCCAGAAGATGGGCCTCGACCTCGAGACCGTCCGCATGGAAGTCGAGCGGCAGGTCGGTACCGGCCCCGATCAAAAGCAGATGGGGCCGATCCCCTACACGCCGCGTGTCAAGAAGGTCCTCGCCCTTGCGGGCCGGGAAGCCAAGCAGCTTAACCACACTTACGTTGGCACCGAGCACATTCTGCTGGGCCTGCTGCGCGAAGGCGACGGTGTCGCGGCCAAAGTGCTCAAGAACCTCGACGTGGACATCGAGCAAACCCGGCTCGAGATTCTCAAGGAACTTGATCCCAATTTCACTCCCGACGAAAGCTCCATCCCGGCGGGCGCGGACAAAGAGCCGACGAAGAAGGGCGAGGTCAAGACGCCCGCCCTTAAAGCCTTCGGCCGCGACCTCACCGAGGTGGCCCGCAAAGGCGAGATGGATCCCGTCATCGGCCGCGTAAGCGAGATCGAACGCGTCATCCAGATCCTCTGCCGCCGTACCAAGAACAACCCCGTGCTCCTCGGCGAAGCCGGCGTGGGCAAAACCGCCATCGTCGAGGGTCTCGCGCAGGAAATCGCCAAGGGCAACGTCCCGGAAATCTTACTCAACAAACGCCTCATCACCTTGGACCTCGCCCTCATGGTCGCCGGCACTAAGTACCGCGGCCAGTTCGAGGAGCGCATCAAGGCCGTAATGGACGAAATCCGCCGCGCCAAGAACGTCATTGTCTTCATTGACGAGATGCACACCATTGTCGGAGCCGGCTCCGCTGAGGGCACCATGGACGCTTCCAACATCATCAAGCCCGCCCTCAGCCGTGGTGAGATGCAGTGCATCGGGCCACGACGCTCAACGAATACCGCAAGTACATCGAGAAAGACGCCGCCCTCGAACGCCGCTTCCAGTCGGTCAAAGTCGAGCCGCCGTCCGTCGAGGACGCCATCCTTATCCTCAAAGGCATCCGCCCGAAATACGAGGACCACCACAAAGTCGAGTTCACCGACCCGGCCATTGAGGCGGCGGTCAAGTTTTCCGACCGCTACATCACCGATCGCCACCTGCCAGACAAGGCCATTGACCTGATGGACGAAGCCGGCAGCCGCGCCCGCATCAGCACCATGACCCGACCGCCAGCGACCAAGGAAATTGAGGCGGAGATTGACGATCTTAAGGCTCAGAAAGAAAAGGCCATCAAGAGCCAGGACTTCGAGGGTGCCGCCGCCTTGCGCGACAAGGAAAAGCAAGCGAAGGAAAAACTGGAATCCCTGCTCACCGCCTGGCGCACCAACCGCGAGGAGAAGCGCGTCAAAGTGGACGAAGAGGAAATCTTGCATGTCGTCTCCAAATGGACCGGCGTTCCCCTCAAGCGGATGGAGAAGGACGAAATCCAGCGCCTGCTCGCCGTCGAGGAGGAGATGTCCAAGGTCGTCATCGGCCAGCGCGAAGGCGTCGCCGCCATCTGCAAAGCCCTGCGCCGCTCCCGCGCCGACCTCAAAGATCCCAAGCGCCCCATCGGCACCTTCGCCCTGCTCGGCCCCACCGGTGTCGGCAAGACCCTTCTCGCCAAGACCCTGGCGGAGCAGATGTTCGGCGACGCCAAGGCCCTCATCCAGCTCGACATGAGCGAGTACATGGAGAAATTCAACGTTTCCCGGCTCATCGGCTCGCCGCCCGGCTATGTCGGCTACGAGGAAGGCGGCCAACTCACCGAAGCCGTCCGACGCCGACCGTATTCCGTCGTGCTCTTCGACGAAATCGAGAAGGCTCACCCGGATGTTTGGAACATCCTGCTCCAGATTCTTGAGGAAGGAAAACTCACCGACAACATCGGGCGCGTCATCAATTTCCGTAACACCATCATCCTGATGACCTCCAACGTCGGCTCGGACACCATGCGCAAGCAAGGCACGATGGGCTTCGGCGTCACCAGCGACGAGACCTCCTACGAGAAGATGAAGGAACGGACGCTGGAGGAATCCAAGAAAGTCTTCCGCCCGGAATTCCTGAACCGGCTCGACGACATCATCGTCTTCCGCTCGCTGACCAAGCCCGACTTGATCCAGATTCTCGACCTCGAGATCGCGAAAGTCACCGGTCGCCTCAAGCCCAGGAAAATCCTGCTCGCGCTCGACCCGGCGGCCAAGGAATTCCTGGTGCAGAAAGGCTACGACCCGGCCTACGGTGCCCGCCCGATGCGCCGCGCGGTGGAACGCTTCCTTGAAGACCCGCTGGCGGAGGAACTCCTGCGCGGCAACCTCCAGGACGGCGAGCCGATCCAGGTTCGGGTGGATGCCGACAAGCTCGTCTTCGTCCAGACCGCCCCCACCGCCAGCGCGCTTGCCAGCTAAACCGATCGCTTTGCAGCCACGCCAGCCGGCATCCCCGGCTGGCGTTTTCATTGAGCCAGGCTGCACCAGAGGAGGGAGTCTCCCGCAAGAGGGTTGGAGACGATTTTCAATTTTGCTGTTTCGATCCTGGGCAATTTTGCTGTTCCAGTGTGAAATTTTGATCGCCCCACGCCAGCACGGAACTGCGTCGCCGGGCATTTTGCTTGCTGCCGTTGCGGTCCGTCCGCACATTGCCCGCCCATGTCCGGCGCTGTGCGATGGCTCTTCGTGTCTCTGCTCCTGCTGGCGGCCGCGACCTTCGCGGCCCCGGTGTCGGCGGGCGCATTAGAGCGCCTGGACTTCGGCGGTCAGAGATACCTCCGGTTGGGCGACTGGGCCAGGGCGAACCAATTCGATCTCACCTGGTTGCAATCGGGTAAAACAGTCAAAGTTTCCAACCGCAATCTCAGCATTGTCCTGACCGGCGATTCCAAGCTCATGCTCGTCAGCGGCGTCGGCGTGTGGCTTTCCTACCCAGTCATGGTCCGCGACAACAAGGCCTTTATCGCGCTGGTGGACTTGAAGACGGCGGTGGTTCCGCTCTTCAGCCCGCCGCGGCATCCGACGACCATTCGGACCATCGCGCTGGATCCCGGTCACGGCGGGCGGGATCGCGGCTTCTCGAAAGGTTCACGGTTCGAAAAGAATCTGACGCTGCTGCTGGCGCAGGACGTCCGCGACCAACTCACCAAGGCCGGCCTCAAAGTCGTGCTGACGCGCGCGACGGATGATTATGTCGAGTTGCCGGATCGCCCGGTCCTGGCCCGGCAGCGCAAGGCCGACTTGTTGGTCAGCCTGCATTTCAACTCCGCCGGCGAAGGCGGCGCGGAGGCGCACGGTGCGGAGACCTATTGCCTGACGCCGGTGGGGGCGCGTTCCACCAACGTCCAGGGCAACGGCGGCAACACCGGGCCGTCGCCGGGCAACCTCTGCAACGACCGCAACCTTGTGCTCGCCTACTTGCTCCAGCGGTCGCTCGTGAAGAATCTCGGCGTGGAAGATCGCGCCGTGCGCCGGGCGCGGTTTGAGGTGCTCTGCTCGGCCGAAATGCCCGCCGCGCTGGTAGAAGGCGGCTTCCTCTCCAACCCGCAGGAGGGCAACCGCATCGCCGACCCCGTGTACCGCCGGAAGATGGCCAAGGCCATTGCCGAAGGCATCCTGGCTTACAAGCGATCCGTCGAGCCGCGCCCGTCGCCGCCGGCGAACTGACGCCGGCGGGCACCGATGGATTTCGCGCCCGACCTGCGTTAGGATGGCCACCTGATCACATGAGCATTGTCACCAAAGGCGGCGACGCCGGCACCACTGGTTTGATGTACAACCGCCGCGTCGCCAAGAATAATCCGCGCGTCGAAGCTTACGGCTGCGTGGACGAACTAAACGCCGCCCTCGGCCTCGCGCGAGCCACCGCCCAGCATGACTTCGTCCGCGAGCACTTGACTGGCATCCAGCGCGACCTGGTGACTTTGATGGGCGAACTGGCCACCGCTGCCGAGGATCTGCCGCGCTACGAGAGGGACGGTTTCGCGTTGGTCACCCCGGAGCTGACGGCGAAATTGGACGCCCTGGTCACGACGGCCGAAGCGCAGAACATCAGTTACCACGGCTGGGCGATGCCGGGCGCGGATCTCAATTCCGCTGCCCTCGACGTGGCCCGCACCGTCTGCCGGCGTGCCGAGCGCCGGGCCTGTGGGCTGCACGAAGCCCAGCAACTCCAAAACCCGGAGATCATTGTCTATCTCAACCGCCTCGGCGATCTGCTCTGGCTCCTGGCGCGATGGGTGGAAACGCGTCCCCCGGCCGAGGCGGCACCGGGCTCAGCCCCCCTGTTGGGCCGATTGACACTCCCATGACCAACGTAAGGTTTTGCCTCCTGTCGCTGCTCCTCGTCATGCTGGCGGTAGGAGTGCATGGTGGTGCGCTCAGGGATTGGTCTCGGAACGCGGGCATTCGAGCGCAAGCAGTGTCAGTAACGCAGGAGCAGAGGGCTGTGATGCTTGCGGAGGCTGACCGGTTCAGTCACAGGGGTTCAGTCCTATATGTTGTCGGCCTCTGTCTCGCGGTGGCTGGTGCTGCTTCCTTGATTGTTTCCTTTCGCCGACGAGAGTCGGCACCGTGGAGGGCAGTTCCAGTTGCACTGCTGGTGTTCTACGTGATCTTCCAATTTGTCATGGTATGACCGAGTCCAGGCCCAACAAGATCACTGGAGCGAATGCGGGCGCGCTGGACCGCCCGCGTCGCTCAGTTCTGGCGTTAGGCCCGGCATCTATGTGATGAGCACACTGTTGCCCAAGTTGGAATTAACCGATGGCAGAGTTGTAGTTCAGGTCGGCACCTGCGGAGGAATGCCCGAGCCAGAGGAATACGTCAGGGCACTGCTCGCGGCGGCGGGCATTGAGGCGTATTTCCACGGCTCGCGCGCAAATGCCATCATGATCTCATGAGGCTGATGTTCACCGAGTACGGCAGTTGCTTCGAACCGATCCGAATAGAAGCCGCTACAGGATTACAGTGTATGAAGCCTGACAGATGCTGGACCGAATGACGTGGAGCACGGTCACATCGTTGCTTCAAGTCGGATGTGTTCGGCGCGCTCCTCGTCATCGGTCAGATCCACGGTGGGCGGCGGAGAACACAAGAAACAGTTCGTCCCCGACACGCCGACGGGACCGGAGACGGAGCGGGAACGCCTCCATCAGCTTGGAACGACCTTTCCCCTCCGCAATGGTCGGGGCGGTGCGTCCGCCGAAGATGAACAGGCAGATCGTCAGATGCAGTTCATCCACCACGCCGGCGCGGAAGAGCGCGTCGTTCAAGTCGCCGCCGCCTTCGCACAGCAGCCGTCGCACGTTCCACCGCGTCCGCAGCCAGCGCAATGCCACAGCGACCTCAAGCTCGCTTTCGCCGAAAACCGCCACGTCGTCCGCGACGGCCCGCAAAGCCGCCAAACGCCGTGGTGCCGCCCGCTCCGTCGTTAGCACCAGGATTGGGGAGGAACGCTGTTGAAACACCAACGCCTTGTGGGACAGCGAGCCGGAGCCGCTCACCAGCACGCGCAGCGGAAACTCCGTCAGGCCACGCCTCAGCCGGATCCGGCGGTAGCGTTCGCCGCCGTTACCCAACGTCACCGTGCCCAAGTCGGCTGTGCGTGCGCCGCACATCACGGCGTCGGCAGTGGCGCGCAATTCGTGGAGGTGCGCCTGATCACGCGGACTCCCGAAGGTGGAAATGCGCCGGTTAGCGGTGGCGATTTTGCCGTCGGCGGTCATCGCCATGTTAATCAAGACGAATGGCCGGGTCATAGGATCAACATCGCGTCGCCGTAGCTAAAGAAGCGGTATCGTTGACGAATGGCTTCCGCGTAGGCGGACAAGACTGCTCCCCGGCCATCGGTTCTGCCGGGCGCGGCGAACGCGCTGACGAGCATGAGCAGCGTCGACTGCGGCAGGTGGAAATTGGTGGCCATGGCATCCACGACGCGAAACTGAAATGGCGGGTGGATGAATATCCGCGTGCGGCCGGTGGCGGCGGTGAGGACGGGAAAGGTGGACGGTGTGGCGGGTCCGACAGGCGGGACGCCTGTAGAGACTAACGCAGGCGAGGACGCCTGCGCCACTAGGGCGGCGCTTTCCAGCACGCGCACCGAGGTGGTGCCAACGGCGATGACGCGCCTGCCAGAGCGTTTGGCGTCGTTCACCAGCGCCGCCGTGCCGGCGTTGATCTCATAGCGTTCTTCGTGCATGACGTGGCCGGCGAGCGTGTCGCTCTTCACTGGCGCGAAGGTGCCCAGCCCGACGTGCAGCGTGACGAAGCAAACTTCGACGCCCGTGCCGCGCAACCGGTCGAGCAGTTCCGGCGTGAAGTGCAATCCTGCCGTGGGCGCGGCGACTGAGCCATCGGCGGCGGCGAAGACGGTCTGGTAACGCTCGCGGTCTTCGGGGGCTTCGCCGGTTTCGTCGCGGCGGATGTAGGGCGGAAGCGGGGTTTCGCCGAGACCGTCCAGCACGGAGGACAGATTGTCAGTGCCGTTGAACTGGAGCCGTCGGTGGCCCTCGGCGTTGGTGTCGGTGACGGTGGCGCGGATTTCCGTGGGCTGGCCGACGCGGTTGCGCAGTCTCATCCTGGTGCCGACGCGAGCGCGTTTTCCAGGACGAAGCATGGCCCACCAGTCGTTGGGAGCGTTTTCTTCAACCAGCAGGATTTCAAACTGGCCGCCGGTTAGGACGTTTTCCGCCCGGAGCCGCGCCGGGATGACGCGGCTGTTGTTTAGAACGAGGACATCTCCAGCGCGCAGAAAGGCAGGCAGGCCGCAGAACGGGCGGTGCTCCAGCGCGCCGCCGGCTCGGTGCAGGACCAGCAGGCGCGAGGCATCGCGCTGCGGCGCGGGTTGTTGCGCGATGAGTTCCGGCGGCAGCGCGAAATCGAATTCGGCCGTGCGCATGGCGCCGTGCCTTAACGGCAGAACTGAGCGACACGGGCGGCCCAGCGCGTCCGCATCGGTAACGGACGTGGCCCACACGCGCTCCCTCTGGTGATTTTGCGAAGCGTTTCAGTCGCTGCGAGTCGAGTCATAGGCCGAGTAGATCCCAACGCTCCAAATACGCGTTGGCTTTGTCGTGGAAGTTGCGAACAGGGTTGTCAACGTGTGCCTGTCCGTGACGTCCCGGCGTAGCGAGCCAGTTGCTGTGGTCGTCCCGGACGAACTTGGCGACGGCTGCGCTAGGAACAACGTGATAATGAGGTCGCTCCAGTGGGCCACCAAGCACGACGAAGACGTAAAAATGGTTCTCTGAGACGAACGACTCGCACTTTTCGCTGAGCATCCAAGAGGTCTTGGACCACTGGCTGGTCTTACACTGAATGGTGACGGAACGGCTTGCAGAGGCGTTCGTGGCGAGAATGTCAATGCCACGGGTGTTGCGGAGGGATATGGAAGCGATGTGGCCGCGCCGTGAAAGCTCCGCTGCTACGAAATACTCACCAGCCACGCCGGCGAGGAGGGGAGTGGTCTTAGTGTTGGCTGGTTTGGCTTTTGTTCGCACGGGATGCTAGAAGCGCCTAGCCGAGGATGCGCTTGCCGTCGGTGAGGAAGATACCCCGGAAATTCATTTCGAGCGCCTGGGCGTTGCTGGCTTTGGCGAGGGCTTCTTTCTCGCTGACTTTGCCCTCTTGGACCAGCGTGAGCAGGGCGTGGTTGAAGTTCTGCATGCCGTCGTCAATGCCGGTCTCGACGGCAGCGGCGAGCTTGTCGAGCCGGTTATCCTCGATGAGCTTCTTGACGGTGGACGTGTTGATCATGATCTCGATGGCGGGCGTCACGCCGCCCGCGATGAGGCTGACCATGCGCTGGCAGATGACGGCGCGCAGCGTGCCGCAAAGCTGACGGCGAACCTGCTCCCGCTCATCGGCCTTGAAGAAGTCGAGGATGCGGCCGATGGATTGGGGCGCGTTGGTGGTGTGGAGCGTCGAAAGGACCAAGTGACCGGTGTCGGCGGCGCTCATGGCGGCCTGGAAGCTGGTCGCGTCGCGCATTTCGCCGACCATGATGACGTCCGGATCCTGGCGGAGGACGTGTTTGAGCGCGTGATGAAAAGACAGCGTGTCGAGGCCGATCTCGCGTTGTTCGATGACGGACTGGTTGTCTTCGAAGACGTATTCGATGGGATCCTCGATGGTGATGACGTGCTTGCGGAAGTTGCTGTTGATGTGCTCGACCATGGCGGCCAGCGTGGTGGATTTGCCGCACCCGGTGGAGCCGGCCACCAGCACGATGCCGCGCGGCGACTCGGCAATCGCCTTTATGATCTCCGGGAGGCCAAGCTCCGCGAAACTGGGCACCTGGGTCTTGACGTAGCGCATGGCGAGGCAGAACTCGCCGCGCTGTTGGAAAAGGTTGCTGCGGAAGCGGCCGATGCCGGGGACATAATAGGAAAAGTCCGCCTCGCGATCGTCCTGGATGCGTTGCTTGAGGTGAGGCGGCGTGACGGCGACCACGACCTGGTTGATCCAATCCAAGGTGGGGTAATCGCATTCCAAGGCGACGAGCTGGCGGGCGATACGTAAGATGACGGGCGTACCGACCTTGAGGTGTACATCCGACGCGCCGCCGTCCACGGCGGCTTTCAGGATTCGATGAAAGAGTTCGAGTGGCTGTTCCATGCGGCGAGACTAGCACAGGCCGCGCGGAGTGGCCAGCGGGGAATGCGACCTGGGGGCGGAGCGGCACGGGCACCGAAACGAAACTACTACCGAGCCCTCCGCTGACAGCGATGCTCGCGCCGAAAGCCGATTCTAAAGCGGCGTTCTGGACCGAACACGCGCCTTGCGGAGCGCTGGCCTGCAACCGATTTTGGGCAAGAGCGTGTATGAAAACGTCTGTCGTGGTAGGGCGAGGCTCCTGCCGAGCCGTTCGGAGGATCATTGCGCTGCCGTTGAGGCTCGGCAGGAGACTCGCCCTATCACGACAGGCGTTTTCATACACGCTCTAGGCAAGCTCAGCCGTCCAGCGTCAACGAAGCGGCGGCGTGGCCAGAGACAGTTCTCTCTCTGCACCCCCCCCCTCACTCCGTCGCCGCACGCCGCAAGCGGTCGCCGATGCCGCGCCACTCCGGCGCGTCCGGCAGGGCTTCCACCACGATGACGGCCACGCCCGCCGCATCACAGCGGTGAAGTTCGGCGTAAAGCGAGCGCGCAAACGCCGCCGCATCGTGTGGCAGCACCGACACGCCGACGAAGCCTTCACCGGACGGAATTTGGCGGTGCGCGATCACCTGGGTGCGGGTGGGGTCAAATCTCAGATTGGAGATTTGAGATTTCAAATCACCCTCGTCCCGCCAGTTCAGAACCAGGAGCCGGGCCTGGGGCGCGTAGTGTTTAAGCAACTGCCCCGGACTGCGCAGCGCTCCTTTAGAATTTCCCATCTCCAATTGCCGATTGCCGATTGAAAGTTGCGAATGGCCGAGGGGGCCGATCACCGCCGCTAGAGACGCCTCGTGAATCATGCCCGGCCGCAGGACGCGCGGCGGGGACGTGGCCAGATCGAGCACTGTGGATTCGATGCCCACCTGTGCCTGACCGCCGTCCACGATGAGTCGGAGGCGGTCGCCAAGTTGCTGGCGGACGTGTTCGGCATTGGTGGGCGAGAGACGGTTCGAGCGATTCGCGCTCGGTGCCGCCAGCGGAAAACCGCACTCGCGGATCACCGCTTGGATGAACGGATGGCCCGGCCAGCGCACCCCGACCGTCGATCCGTCGGCCGTAACGATGGCGGGAATGTCCGCCGCCCGTGGCAGCACCAGCGTCAGCGGCCCCGGCCAGAATGCCCGCGCCAGTTGGTCGGCGAGCGCAGGCCAGGCGGCGGCGCAGCGTTTCGCCAGGGCCAGGTCGGCGACGTGGACGATGATGGGATTGTGTGACGGGCGGCCTTTGATTTGAAAAATCTTCGCCACCGCCACCGGATCCAGCGCGTTGGCGGCCAGCCCGTAAACCGTTTCCGTAGGCAACGCGACGACTTCACCAGCACGCAGTAACTCCGCCGCGCGTTTCACCGCTTCGGCAAACAGCGTCGGCGTGTGGGTGGGCACAATTTCCGCTTGGGGCGGTTTGCTCATGGGTGGTTAAATGGGGGAAAGGGTTAGCGGGTTGGAATGAGCGTTGCGTGAGCAGATCTTCGACGATTTAACCTTTCAACCATTTGCCGGTGCCGCGGGTGTTGACCTTGACCTGGCGCAGATCGAGGGCGTCCGCGGCGTCGAGGATGAAATGGACGAGACGATCACCGGGCACCCGGTCGCGGAGATTGGGCGGGAGCAAAAGCGGGGTGCCGCGGTCGATGGGAACGAAACGGGCGGCCATGCAACCTCAGACACATGGGCCGTGCGGTTGTTCAAAAATAGTGCGATAAACCCGAACTCCGAAGTCGGAAAAGAGTCGCTTTGTGGAAATGGTTGTGGGCATAGGGGTAGATGCTTAAAACACCCAACCCGACCCCGCACAAAACCACTCGCACCGAAATCACCTCGCTCTTCGGCGAAAACAAGTTGGTGCTGGACGAAACGCCCAAGGCCATCTCGCCCTTTGG
>CAINDV010000048.1 GCA_903847485.1 uncultured Verrucomicrobiota bacterium | reverse complement strand
CTATAACTTTGATCATATCATAAGAGTGCGGGTCCGCCGGGCCCGGGCAGCGCAAGCGCGTGTGCTGACGGCCTGACCGCCTGCGCGGACGATGAGACTTAGCCAGATGGGAGAACTGTCGCCCGCGTGGACTAATAGGTGCCCAAACGAGGCGTGCGGAACGCCGCGCCGGGCAGTTCCGGGTAAACAAGGGCGTCCGCCGACCAGGCGGGGACGGCCCTGCCGTCTCGCGCCCCCTTTTCGGATAGGCTCTGAACTGGTAGCCAACGAAAAGGGCCGGCGACCTATTGGCTGCCGGCCCGGTGAAATAAGGTGTTGACGTCGCTTATTTCGCTTCGAGCAATTGAGCGACCTTGTCTGCTAAGTCTTGGCGCGCGTTCACGTCGGCGAGGTTGCCATCTTTGCCGATCAGCCACATGGCGGGGATGGAGCGGATGTTGAACTGCTGGCCGAAATCGTTCTCCCAGAACTTACCGTCAAAATACTGCGGCCAAGGCATCTCTTTGTCCTTGGTGAACTTGATCAATTTGTCCTTGTCGCCCGCGCGGTCAAAGCTGAGGCCGACGATCTCGAAGCCCTGGTCATGGTATTTGTTATAGGCTTCCACGACGTGTGGTATCTCCGCGACACACGGCCCGCACCAAGTCGCCCAGAAGTCCACCAGCACCACCTTGCCCTTCAGCTTGGCCAGGTCCACCGTGCGGCCGTCCACGGCGGTGAACTTGATCGTGACTGGCTTGCCAACGTGCTCGGCGGCGTTAAAGATCTTGCCATCCAGAATGTCTTGCGCCTTCTTCTTGGCTTTCTCGGGCGCGTCGGCGCTGGCGGCGACCATTTTCGCGAGTTGCTTGCTCAGCTCGCCGGTCTCGTTCATCGCTAAGTTGACCAATAGTCCATAGACCTTGTCGCTCTTGGGGAAAGTCTTCTGGAGCGCCAACAGGCCGTCCACATACTTCTGTTTGGCTTCCTTGGTCCCATCCGGACTCGACCGCGCGATCTTACTCGCGCCTAAACTTATCTTCTGGATGCTGAAATCAACGCGGTCGCTCTCGGTCAGGGCGGTGTCCGCCGCGGCGGCGGTGAGGAGTTTGACTAAGTCTTCCTCCCGGTCGGTCTTACCCATCATCACGGCCCGGGAAAGGCTGGTGATCTCCAGCTTCCGCGCCGCCGCCACTTGCTCGCTCTTGGGAAACTGGGCGAGAAAAGCCGCCGCCTTGTCCGCCGCCTGCGCGAGGACGACGGATTGCTTGGCGCTGAACTCTTGATACTCCTCGCGCGTGGGTTGTTTCGTGCTCCACTCGGCCGGCGTCGGCGCGGGCTTGGCGGCGGCTTGGACCTCCGCCCAAGCCTTGGCTTCGTCGTCCAGGAGCGCCGGGGCGTCGGCAGCGCGGACGGCCGTGGTAAGGCTCCCGGTCAGGACAAGGTTAAAGGCCAAGGCCGTGGGGAACAGTGCTTTCAATAGAATTGGTAGAGTAATTTTCATGGCGCGAACTTACCGCTTAGTCACCGACGGAGGCAAGCACTTTCCCTTAGAGTGTCGTGTAGCAAACAAAGTTAGAAAAGGGTGTGCGAACAAAACTAGAAAGGTTTCAGAACACCGGGCAATGGAGGCGGACGATGGGTTGGGCTTTTGGATCTGGGGCGGAGCGGAGGT
>CAINDV010000047.1 GCA_903847485.1 uncultured Verrucomicrobiota bacterium | reverse complement strand
GCATCCCCAAGTTGTCGGTGTCAAAGAACGCCCGGTGAGGGCACCGGGCCTACAGCGGCGTGCGCTCGCTGTTGTAGGCCGGGTGCCCTCACCCGGCGTCCCCCGAAGTAACCGACAACTTGGGGATGCACCGCGCCCGGCGAACAACCCCAAAAAACCTTGCCGCTCGGCCTCAAATGCAGATACTCAGCCCGCCATGAAGCCGATGCCAAAGCAATGTTCCCCGAAGCGCGCCTACGTATTACCTCCGCAACGGCTGTGGCCGAGCGGAACGGCGCGGCCAACCGCCAAATGCGCCAACCTTGAGAACCCCTTTATGATGACTGCGAACAACTCGCTCCTCCCAGCCTTGAAACGCACCCTGGCGGCGGTGGTGCTGGCGTGCGCGCTGGCCCAGGCCCACGCCCAACCCACCCTGCAAAGCGTGAGTCCCGTCCGTGGTGCCACCCAGGTGCCGGTGACAAGCCAGGTGGTCTTCACGTTTGATACGCCAATGTCCGGGGCCACGCCGATCGAGTTCCTGCCCTACCTGAAATCCTATCTCAAGTGGAGCGCGCCGGTGACGGTTTCGCAATTCACCTACGCGTGGAACGCGGAACTCACCGTGCTGACTTGCACGTTCACGGGCACCTTGCCCGGCAGCACCCTGATCACCTGGACCCTAAACCCGGCCGACGCCACCGCGCCGCTGACGGATGAAAACGGGCAACCCTTGCCCATGACCACCGGCAGTTTCACCACCGCCGCAAGCACCCCTCCGTGCGATCCCGATGGCATCCCGGACACCTTTGGCACCTGTTACCTGACGAAATCCGTGAGTTACGAACAGACCAGCGCCAGCACGCCGACGCTCAGCACCAATGAGCTGCCGATGGCCGTCGCCGTCGCCTCGTCGCCCGCCGCCAATCCGGTCACCGCCGCCACCTTGCGGATGCCCAATAGCACGCTCAAAACCCTCACCTCGACTTTCGGCCGGCACTTCCTCAGCGAAACCTTCGTCACCCAGGCGTTGCTGGACACGGACTATCCTGCCGGCGCTTATCAGATGAGCATGACCCGCCCATTGCCCCCCACACCGACCTTGGTTCCGATGACCATGCCGGCCGCCAGCGGCTACCCGCCGATCCCGCAGCTCGCCAATTATTCCGCCGCCCAGAGCATCAATTCCACCCAGGCGTTCACCCTCCAGTGGAATGCCTTCCCCGGCGTTACCGGCATGGACGGCCTCTCGCTCACCATCTGGGACGCCCAGGATCAGGAGCTACTTTCCGCGCCGGATTTGTGCCTCCCGCTGCCGTTGCCGAACACCGCGACTTCGTTCGTCCTCCCGGCGGGACTGTTCCAAGCGAACGCCACTTACCGCGGCCAACTCGCATTCGCAAAGTCGTTCTATTACAGCACCAACACCCCCGCCGATTTTGCCACCGCAGGCTCCTTGATGCGGTCCACCACCTTCCCGCTGAAGACTCTCGGCAGCTCCACCAACCAGCGACCCGTCTTTGATCCGGCTTCTTTGCGGCTGAGCGGCGGCAAGTTTCAGTTCACCTTGACGAACTTGGTGGCGGGTCAAACCTACTTTGTGGAATACAGCACCACGCTGCTACCGAACTCGTGGAATCCGTTGCTCACGACTAACCCGTCCACCACCTCGGTGACATACACCGATCCCGGCTCCGGCACGGGCCATCGCGCTTACCGGGCGCGGAAGAACTGAGCCGGAAATTCGAAGGCCGGAAAGCACTTTTGTACACCGCAGGGAACAGTGTTCTGCCGGGGACGCCTTCGCGCGGAGATTCGGGTTTCAGATTTCCTTCGGATTTTGAGCTTCGGAAATCGGGCTGAGTCGGCCCCGCTCAGGCGACAGCATCCAGTTGCTGGATCGCCGCGCGGAGACGCTGTTCCACCGCTTGCAGGCGCGCAGTCCCGGCGATTTTCGCGCCGGACTGCTCGCTCGCGTAGAAGCTGTCCACCGCGGCGCCCTTTTCCGTGCAGATTTTTGCGGTCGAGATGTCCAGCCCCAGTTCGGCCAGGGTTTGCGCGATGGTGAAGAGCAGGCCGATGCGATCCTCGGTTTCCACTTCGATGACGGTCCGGTGTTCCGATGACTCGTTGTCGAAGAGCAGCCGGGTGGGCATCTGCTCGCCTTCGTAAGATTGGTAGAGCGGACGGGCGACGCGCTGGCGGGCGATGAGTGCGGCCAGTTCCACCGGCCCGCCGGCGAGCACTTTGGTGAGCAGGACGGTGAACTGGTCCCGCTGTTCACGCTCGGCCAAAGCGCCGGTCTGGGCGTTGATGACGTGAAAGGTGTCCAGCGCAATGCCGTCGGCGCGGGTGAAAACTTGGGCGCCAAGGATGTTGAAGCCGGTGGCGCTGAGCGCGCCGGCGATCTTGCCAAACAGCCCCGGGCGATCCCAGGTGGCGATCTTCACCGCGTCGCAACCGCGATCGGGCGTGGGAATCCAGCGGACGACGGGCGCGAGGGCTTGCGCTTCCGGGTCCAGTTGCAGCCGCATGAAATCGTGCGCCAGTTCGAGATCGTGCTGGATTTCCTCGGCGGCATAAACCTGGAAGTAACGGGGCGGCAGGCCGGTGAAATGGGCCGCCAATTCCTCGCCGCCCAGCGTTTGCCCCACCAACCGGCGCACGTCGGCCTTCAGCTTCTCCCGCTGTTGTTCTTCGGCCCGGACGAACTCGGAGCCGCCGGTCAGCGTAGCCAGCGTGCGCCGGTGCAGCGCCCAGAGTAGAGCGCCCTTGAAGCCGGTCCAGAGTTTGTCGCTGGTGGCTTGGGAATCGGCGAAGGTGTGGAGCGTCAGCAGCGTGAGCGTCTCGGTGTTCTGCACGGTGCGGGCAAAGGCGCGGATGACCGCCGGGTCGTCCATATCCCGCACCTGCGAGAGGCGCGCGGGCAGGAGATGGTTCTCGATGACGCGGCAAAGCGTGCCCATCGTGACGGCATCCAGCGCCAGCCGGCGGCCGACGCGCCGGGCGGCCGCGCCGCCGGCGAGAGCATGATCCTGGTGCTGGCCCGCCTTGCCCACGTCGTGGAGCAGGAGGGCGAGGTAGAGGATAAACGGCCGTTCGAGAGTTTGCAGCAGCGGGGCGTATTCGGCGTAGGGCGGCGGCTGAGATTCCCAGACGCGGTCGAGTTGCTCCAGGCATTGGAGCGTGTGCTCGTCGGCGGTGTATTGGTGGTAAAACTCGTGCTGCACCAGACAGGAAAGCTTGCCGAACTCGGGCAGGTAGCGGCCGAGGAAACCGACTTCGTGCATTTGCCGCAGCACGCCGCCTACGTTGCCGCGCTGGTTCAGAATGGTGAGGAAGGATTCGCGCACATGTTCATCGTGGAGGAACGCGCGGTCCACCAGGTCAAGTTGGTTGCGAATGAGCTGCGCCAGATCCGGGTGTAACTGCAACCCGCGCTGCTGGGCGTAAAGAAAGGCGCGCATCAACCGGCGCGGCTGGTCGCGCAGGACACGATTGGTAGCCTGGCGAATCTGGTTGTCCTCGAACAGAAATCCGTCCACCGGCTCGCCTGCGGGCTGGGGCTTGGAGCGGTGCCAGAATTTGAGGACGGATGCTTTTCGCCCCGGCTGCTGGAGCAAGGCCAGCCGCCGTTCAAGGGTGCGAGTGCTCAGGTAAATGCCGCGCATGTGGCCGTAAAGCTCGCGCATGAACTTCTCAATGCGCTTGCTCGGCGAAGAATCCTTGAAGCCAAACTGCCGCGCGACGGCCGGCTGGAGCGCCTTGGTCAGCGCGTCGGTGGCGCGGTTGGAGTGGTAATGCAGCTCGTTGCGGACGCGCAGCAGATAGTCGTAGGCCGCCTCGACCTGCTGGCACTCGGCGTGTGAAATCAGCCCGCGCTTCTCCAAATCCTGGAGCGAACGATTGCGATACTTGAACCACGCCATCCAGAGCAGGTTCTGGAAATCGCGTAGACCGCCGCAGCCGTTCTTGAGGTTCGGCTCCTGCATCGAGGCGGAGTTGCCGAACTTAGCGTGGCGCGTTTCCTGGTCGGCCAGGCGGGCCTTGATGTAGCTCTCCTCGTGACCCTCCACGCATTTGGCGAGAACCGTTTTCTCCAATTTTCGGAAGAGCTTCTCATCGCCGGCCAGGAACCGCGCCTCGATCAGCGATGTCTTGGTTTCCATGCTGCGCGGGTCGGAAGCGTCGTTCGCCACCGCCACGCAGTCGGCGACCGTGCGCACGGAATGGCCGGGCTTCAGACCGAGATCCCAGAGCGGCAGCCCCACGCCGTCCATGATTCGCTCCAGGTGCGGCAGTGGCCGGGTCTGATGCGCGACCACCTGGCCGTCGTGGAGGAACAAGAAGTCAATATCGCTGTGCGGATTCAGCTCACCGCGGCCATAACCACCCAGCGCCACCAGGGCCAGCGGGGGAAACTCCTTTTGCGCCTGCGCCGACAACGATTTCCGGGCCGCGTCCCAGAGGCCGCGCAGGATCAAATCCACGACCACCGCGCGCGCCTGGCAGATTTCGCGCCCGCCGGCACCGGCGCGGTGGGCCAGTTTGAGCCGGTGGGTTTCCACCTTGAGAAAGGTCTTGAAGCGCGCCAGTTCCTGCGCGCCGGTGCGTCCCGGAGGGACTACCAGCCGGGTGGCGGCAGCGGCCTGAATTTTTTCGATCAACGTGGGCATCGGACGGAAACATTGGGACTAACCCCATCCGAACGCAAGCGGCGGCTGACCACGCGCAGCCGTTCTCCTCTTGGCCGTGGGTCACGCCAAGGACCGGCTAAAGCCGAGACTCCGAACGGCCTTGGGCAGCGTTTCGCGGAGTTCGGAATTCCGCCTTTAGGCGGTCGGGGCAAAATGAGACTGCTGGACAAAGCGGCTTTGGAAGTTCCTCCGGGGCACCGGGTGTCGGCGCGGCTTCGGGGAGGCCGGCACTCTGCTTCGGGGCCGCAGAAATTCCTGCAAAACCCCGAATTGCGGTGGGGCGAGAGCTTCCGGCCGAGCCGGCATGTTCCGGGAGATTCGGAGGCTCCGCTGGAGCGTCGGCCTACACTCGCTGGGGTTTTGAAATTGGCTCTACAATTTGAAGGCCCGAAACGCTGTCCCTGGCAGCCAGAGGGCACGGAGGCGGTCTGACGGCCGGGGCTATGCGTGAGTGAAGAACCGATTCTTCAGTCCGAGGTCGGCTTACTTCAGATGGCAGTTGCGGCAGATCAAGCTGCCGCGGTTGCTGACGTCAATGCCGCTGATCTTAAGCAAGACGCCGCTGGTGGGCGAGCTGCCGACATTCTTGTGGACGTCGTGACAGGAGGAGCATTGCAGCGTATAGTTGCCGCCGAGCAGGGCTTGGTTGAGGGTTTTGCCCGTGAGGCTCGTGCCGGCCCCCCAGCCGGACGCAGGGACTGGTGGCGTGGTGCCCGCAGTCGGGACCGGGTCGCCGATTTTGTAAGTGTCCGGGTTGTTCAGACCGGCGTTGTTGGTATTCACCATGTAAAGAAACGAAACTGGGTGGGTGGTGTGCAGGTCCGGCCCGATCTGCGCCAACGGGTCAATGTACTCAGGGGGTGATCCAATTTGCTTTCCGTTGATCATTTGGTTAAGGGCAACGGTGCCGTCGTGGCAACTCAAACACGCCAGCGAGCTGCCGGTGGGCTGGCCCACTGCTGTGCCTTGCCGAGTGGTGCCGTAAGGAACGAACGTTGCCGTGGTGGTGGCGTGGATCCACAGGGGAGGACGGTCTTTGGCCGGGTCGGTGTTGTGCGCCGCATGGCAGGGACTACAGACGGTCTTTTCTCGGGTGTTCCAGGATCGCTGCGACAGGTCGTGGGGCGATCCGATGATGGTTGCCTTTGCCACGGCCGGCAGGGCCAAAGCCGCACCGATGAGAAGGAGGTTTAGTTTTTTCATATTCACATTTGCTAGTACTAGTTTTTGTTTAATTTGTCCGCGTCACGCCGCACCACACGGTGCGGTGTCTCCCGGCTACGGGCCTCGGTCTGCGATCTCACAGCTCCGACCCGCCCACCAGAAATTGTTAGTTCATACTATGAGTTCACGTGGTTGCGGGCATTGCGGCCGAAGCCTGCCACGCGCAGTCTGCAGCCGGCTCGGTGGAGTGGCTGCGCCGGGGTGTCGGCGCGATCCGCGCCATGACCTCGGTGGCGTGAGTCTGCATGATACCGTGGCCCACGGTCAACTCCTGTTTGCGATGCCGCAGATTGTCGGGCGCAGCTCAACACCTGAGGCTGTCTGGGCAAGGATTTTCTTGGGGGCGGCACATGGGTCAGGCGGTGACGGCGTTGGGGCTTTTGCGATGGGCCAGTTGGCGCAGATAGGCCGCCTCGTCGTAGGGCGTGCGG
>CAINDV010000046.1 GCA_903847485.1 uncultured Verrucomicrobiota bacterium | reverse complement strand
TGGTTACTCTGGGCTAGGCTGACTGTCTGATAGCCATCCGCAGTAACGGGCGTCGCCGTCACGTCCTGCCAGCCCCCGGCCAAGGTTTTGCTGGCCTGCAACTGCCAGCCCGCCAGCGCCTCCGGCCAGGAGATAGCCACCCGGTCGCCTGACAGGGCCAGCGCCAGTTCCACCACTTCGGACAGTTGGACTAAGTCTCCCGCCGGTTGGTCCGTGATGAGCACCAAGGCGCTGGCACCTATGTCGCCGTAGCCCGTCAGCACCACCACGTTGGCGTCGCCTTCGTTCATGGCCGGGGCGAGGTCCGCCGCCACCGATTGGCCGGCGACCAGCGGGTCTAGCCGGAAGACATGGCTGTTGAGGTTCACCTCCAGCCATTGCAGGCCGGGCGTGCCGTTGATGACTTGCAAGTAACGTTCGGCTGACAAGATGCCGGCGAAGCGCTGTTGCACCCGGTTGCCCGAGGTTACCTCCAGTGTAGTAACTACTGGGTCGAAGGACTTACCCCGGCCGCAGGTGTCAAGGGCCAGCACGTTCACGGCGGCGGGCACGCCGCTAGTCAACTTAGTCGCGGTCAGCACTACCTTTACCGTGTTGTCCGGCAGCGAGCTGCGGGCGGTGAGTGAGAGCGGACCTACCGCGCCTAAGCCAGTGTCACCGCTGCCATAGGCCATGCCGGAGATGGCACAGTTGTCCATCGTCAACGCCTGGACGCTACTCAGCCCGGAGGCATTGATGAAAGTCATCTGCATGTTAGTAATCCCCGGCGTGGACACTACCACGGCAAACGCGGCGGACGTGGTGTCCGAACAAGGCGGTGCCGCCGGGGTGAACACTAACACCACTGACTTATCCCGGAGCACGAGGCTGAACGTGCCGCCGGCCAGAGGGTTCAGGAAGCCACTGGTGTTGAGGATGAACTTATTGGCGTTGAACTGACTCACGATGCCGCTGACGGTGGCGATGACCCAGGCGTTAGTGACCGTGTTGGTAAAGTGCTCCGCCGCGCCCGCCGCGCTGCCGCTGAGGGTGACTAAGTTGAGGGTGAACTTCTGTGAGTCATCCGGCTGGTTGGTGGCGGTGATGGTCAGGTTGCCGGTGAGGTTGAGCCAATCCCAGCCGGGGTCGGCGCCCGCCGTGCCAGTGGCGTCGTTGAGCCGCCAAGTCAGGCTGCCGCCGGCGGGCCAGGTGGTGTTGCCGGAGTTCTGGGTTTCGGGGCCGCCGCCGAGCACTTGCCAGAAGCCGCTGGCCAGGGTGTAAATGCCGCCGGTGGCCGCCGGGCCGATGGCCGGTTGACCGGCGGTGTCAGTAAGGCCATACGAGCCGCCGGCCACCGCGTCGCCGCCGGCCGCCATGACGACCGGTTCCAGCGTCACGGCCGGGCGCTGGAGCAGATTCAGCGTGGTTTCGTTCTGGACGCTGTAGTCCGCCAGGGTGCGGCCATCGAGCAATTCGGTGGTACCGCGAAACAGCCGTTGTTCGGCGGGTGGGATGCCTTCCTTGTCGGTGACTTTCTGTTTCACATTCTCGATGAAGTCGCTCGGCTCGACTTCGAGGGTGATGGTCTTGCCGGACTGGAGCTTTACGAAGATCTGCATGGCGGAGGCGGAGAGCGTCGCGCTGAGCAGGGCCAGCAGCACCAGCACGTAGCGCAGACTGTAGCGCAGGTTTCCAATCTGCTGTAGCGCCGAATTCCATTCGGCGGGCGCTCGAAAAGACGGCGGCGTGAGGTAGCTCCACGGTCCGCAGATTGAAAATCTGCGATACAGCAGGTTGGAAACCTGCGCTACGACCCGCCGACAGGAATGTCGGCGCTCCGCCGTGCGGTGGGTTGGGGGAGGCTGGCGGCCCGGCATCTGGCCGGGGGCGGTCCGGGGTTCATCGGTGGCTGACAGGCGGATCGTTTTCATGGCGTCATGCTGGCTCATTTGGCTTAACAAATTCCGCCGCTGGGCGGGCGGGCAAGCGGGGCTAAGAGCAAAAGTGCGGAAACTAAAGCCCCCTCACACACCGAAAGCCAACAGTGTCGTTGGCGCCGCTCGTCCAGTAGTAGCTGCGAAGGGCGCACCGCGCGACGGCGGCGTAATAGGCCCAATCGCCGCCGCGGAACACACGGGCGTACCCCCCCCCGACAGGTCCGTGGGGATCGCTGCCACCGGCATACGGCGTCGCATACAAATCCCAACACCACTGGAGGACATTCCCGGCCATGTCGTTCAGCCCATACCCGTTCGCCGCAAAGGAGCCGACCGGACTCGTCGCGGGTGCGGTCCCTCCGATGCTCCCAATAGGGTTGTAGCCATTCGGCCCCAAATCGTAGGCATAGGTGCCGGTGATTCCGTAGTAGTTGGCCAGGTTCTGATTGATCACGTTGCCCCACGGAAACCGCTGGCCGCTCAACCCGCCCCGCGCCGCCTTCTCCCACTCCGCTTCCGTCGGCAGCCGATAGCCACTGGCGGTCCAATCCGGATAAAGGGTGAACGGCGCGCCATTCGTATAGACCTTCGTCAACGCCGCATCCGTGTAATACACCAGCGTCTTGCCCGCCTGCTGCGACCGGGCGTTGCACCACTTCACACAGTCATACCAATTCACCGTCTGCACCGGGTGGTTCGCCGCTTTGCCCGCACCGGCATTCACGAAGCCATAGCCTTGGTTCGTCGCCCAATAATAGACCGATTGCCACTGGCTCAAAGTCACCAGGTTCACATCCATGTAAAACGCGGACACCGTGGCGGTGACGGTGGCGGCGTCCGTGATGTCGGTATCAGCCGCGATCGAGTTTCCCATCGTGAACGCCCCCGCCGGAATGAGCACCATGCCGGGCGGAGCCGCCACGACGGCGGCGGCGGGGATGTTGCTCAACGCCGAACCATCGCCGTTGAAGGTGCCGGCGAACGTGTTCGCCGCGTTCGTGGCCGTCACCACGCCGGCGAAGCGGTTCGAGGCGGTGAAAGCCTGGTTCGCGCTGAGCAGGGCGACGTTGGCCGAAAGCCGGGCATCGGCCAGGGTGCCGGTCAGATCGGCGGCGTCCAGATTGGTCAGGCCGCTGGCATTGCCCGCAAAAGCGGTGGCGGTCACGGTGCCGTTCACGTCCAGGGCCGAGACGGGATTGGTCCGGCCAATGCCCACGCGCCCCGTGCCGTACTTGATGATGAATTCCGGGTCCGTTCCGAGCAGCGTGTCATCAATGACGAAGCTGTAGCCCACGCCGCTCACATCGCCGCCGGTCTGCGGCACGCCGAGGTCCCAGGTGCGGTAGGCGCTGTTGGTCGGCGAACGCGAGCCGAGGCGGATCATGCCTTCGCTGCCGGCCACACTGGCGTCACCCACTTGCAGCAACTGGCCCGGATTGGCCGCGCCGATGCCGACGTTGAGATTGGTGGTTACCGTCAACGCACCCTTTTGCAGTTGCTGATTCGCCAGGAAGAGGGAGCCAGCCGAGGCCGCGTAGAGCGACCAGGTGTTGGTGACGCCGCCGGAGCGGTTCTCCAGCCACAGCCCCGAGCCGTGGCCGGCGCTGGCGGAAGTAAGGCGCAAGGCGGCGGCGTTGACCGTCCCGCGTTCAATCTCCAACCCCGCCCGCGGCGTCGCGGTGCCGATGCCGACGCTGCCGGCGGTGAAGACATTCGTGCCGGTGAAGGCTTGGTTGGCACCGAGCAAAGCCACGTTGGCGGAAAGCCGGGCGTCGGCGAGCGTGCCGGTGAGGTCGGTGGCGTCGAGGTTGGTCAAACCGCTGCCGTTGCCGGTGAAGCTGCCGGCGAGGCTCACGGCAGAGGCGCCGTTGGTCAGGACCGCCGAGGGCAATTGCCCCAGCGCCAGCGTGCCGGTGACGTTGGCCGCCGCGACGGAATTGGCGCTGGCGGCGGTGCTGGCGTAGAGCGCGTAGCCAACGCTGGTGACGCGGCGGTCCGGGCTGAGCCGCACCGAGCCATTGGTGCCGTCGTTGAACCAAACGCGCAGATAGACGGCGCTGTTGGCAAACACGCTGGCCGGGATGGTGGTCATGTTCGCCAGCGCGGTGTCGCCCAGG
>CAINDV010000045.1 GCA_903847485.1 uncultured Verrucomicrobiota bacterium | reverse complement strand
TAATGTTAGAGACAGGCGCGACGCCTGTCCTACGGGCGGGGCGAACCGTATCCACGGCGTAGGACCGGCGTCGCGCCGGTCTCCAATTTCATTCCCTTGAGGCTCTTGCAGAACCCTGTAGGAGCCGACGTAAGGAGGCTGCGGAATCCCTGAGAACCAAGCCTCCTTACGTCGGCTCCTACAGGGTTGAAAGCAGCTCCCTGGAGTCAGCCAAAGGGGAGCGTTGCCTGTGGCTGACGGGCTGGGAGGGAAACCCCGGCCGGACGATGTTAGAGACAGGCGCGACGCCTGTCCTACGGGCGGGGCGGTTCGTGCGGCCGGTGGGGCTATCAACTGTAAGAGGTGGGTAAGTGCTGGTTTGAGAACGCCGGACGTGGTAGGGCGAGGCTCCGGCCGAGCTTCGGCGGCGGCAGCCACGCGCGGGTTCCGAATGGCTCGGCAGGAGCCTCGCCCTACCGCGGCCAGCGCCGTCAAACACGCTCCAAGGAGACGCCTCCACCAGCGCGGCGGCGGCGCGGGGCGCGGGGCGGGAAGTTGGGGAGGGGAATTCATGGTGGAGGCTAGGGATGGCACCGCCCAATCAGGGTGTGCGTTTGTCCACCACGACAACGTTTTTGGCACTGGAACCGACCCCCAACAGGTCAATACCACTCAAGCCTGCCGGAACATTGATTTGCTGTCCACCAATGCCTCCATGTCCCCAAGCGAGGATCGTGCCGTCGTTCCGCAGCAAGAGACTGAAGCTTACGCCTGCGGCAATCGCTACCACGTTAGTTGCACTGGCGGGGATGGTGGCTTGGCCGTAATAGTTGGCGCCCCACCCGATGACCGTGCCGTCGGCCCGCAGCGCTATGCTGTGGTAATAGCCCGCTGCGATGGCAGTCACATTAGTCGCACTGGCGGGGATGGTGGCTTGGTTGTAGGGGTCGTAGCCCCACCCGACCACCGTGCCGTTGGCTCGCAGCGCAAGGCTGTGGAACATGCCCGCTGCGATGGCGGTTACATTAGTCGCACTGGCGGGGATGGTGGCTTGGTTGTAGATGTCGTAGCCCCACCCTATGGCCGTGCCATCGGCTCGTAGCGCTAGACTGTGGCAATAGCCCGCTGCGATGGCGGTTACATTCGTGGCGCTGGCGGGAACTGCGGTCTGGCCGTAAGTGTTGGCACCAAAGGCAAAGACTCCATTGCCGCTCAGGATAAGCGTGTGGTCCGCGCCCACTGCCACGGCACGGATGTTTGGGCGGTTTTGAATAAAGGAGCTGTACTCACCCCAAGCGTAGATGCGGTCGGGTGTCTGAAACCCGCGACCGACACTGTAAACGTCCACCGACTTAAAACCATAGCGCCCGCTTTTTGCCGGCGCCAGTTCCGCATCGGACATCGGCCGGAGATTCATTCTTTGCCAAAGGACGTCCCGGCCGAATTGTGTGGTCGAGGTGCCTTGCGCGAGCAGATTGGAGTTATAGTCACCACCCACGCCGAGCACCTGGCCATTGGCTAACTGCAAGCCGGGGTCACTCTTGGCTATCAACCAATACCAGATCGGGAGCAGGTCGGCGTCGTAGATGGGGCGGTCGTTGATGGTAACGGCGGGGTTGGTCCCGCTGGCGGGCAGGGTAATCCAGTGGAAGGGGAGGAGTGCGCGGCTATCATTGGCGAGTATCTCGACCTGCACCTGGCCGAAGTTAGTGTTCCAGTCGGCGGCCACGTTCCAAGTCAGGCGCAAGGTGGTGTTGGCGGGCGTGTTGGCGCCGAGATGCGCGGCGGTGCCCTCGACGAGGGTGCTGATTTTGACGATGTCGGAGAAGCTGGTGCCGCCGTTCACAAAGCCCAGCGCCGTCGTCTCCACGGTGGCGTCGTCCGGGTCATTCACCCGGAAATCTATGTCCATTAAAGTGGTGCCCGGCCGCTGCACGGCGGAGAGAATCACCGCGGTGGGCGGGACGTTGGTGGCGGCCCACACGGGAGTGGCGGCGGCCAACAAGGCCAGCACTGAGCCAAGCCAGAACCGGCCGGGAAGGGAGGTTTTCAGGGGGTGCCGAGACGATTGGCGAAGCGCGCATGGGAGCCATGAACCGAGCGGCGGAGCGCCGACATTTTTGTCGGCGTGAGTTTGTGCGGAGATGCTGGCCGACAAGAATGTCGGCGCTCCAACGGCCTGGTGCAGGGGGAGGAGCCGTGGGTGGATTTCGTCTGGGCAAGCGCGGCCCGCGCCACGAGGGGATAGGAATCCGTGGTTGGCCGGCCCGCCGTGCAAGGTCTTTTCATATGGTGGTGGTTTTGGTGAGGAGGCGGAAGGGGAAGGCGGGGTGACGGGCCGACTGTTCGAAGAGGACGGGCCAGCTCAGATGCCCGACGCGTTGTGCCCGC
>CAINDV010000044.1 GCA_903847485.1 uncultured Verrucomicrobiota bacterium | reverse complement strand
TGACGCCGGCCCCTGGCCGGTCCAGACCAGCAAGGTGTTTTCCGTGGCATTCGTCATCTTCGCGGACATTTGGAAATCCACCGTCAGCGGTTTGTCGGTGGCATTGCGCAGTTGCCATTCATCAACGACCACCGGGCTTCGCTGCGAGCAATAGACCGTGCGGGTGGCCACGATGCCTTCGCTGGCAGGGTAAACCACCGTCAACGTGCCGTCGAAGGCCACCGTTGAAGGCACGCCGTACCGCAAAACTTGTCCGTTCACCTGTAGCGCGGGATTGGAGTTGGCCTTCACATCAGCCATGACCCAGCCCTTCTTGGTGAGATCCGGATCCACGTGGAAAAAGCGCGCCTTGTAGGAAAGGCCCGCCGCCCGGTCCACCCGCACTTGCATCACTACCTTGCGGCCTTGCATGTTTAGCACCACGGGTTCCCCGTCGCTGCCGGTATGGACGATGCCGCCTCGCGCCGCATCGAGCGTCCAATAGTTTGTCATCGCCGGCTCGCCGGCGAAGGCTGGAAGCAGCGTAGCGGCCATCAACATCAAACACCGCATAGTCATATTTCGTTTGTTAGTCATTGGGTAACCGCCGAAAACCACCTTTCGGCGTTGGGTAGAGAATGATGGTTTCATATTGATGGATGCCTCTACTTAGATGCGCGGCAGGCTACCCATCCAGGGGCGGTGGCGAGTTCCTCGGGGCGTGCCATGCTAAGCTTTGATGGTGTCCACCATCGCCCAGAAGTTTTCCATCGGCGTGTCGAGTTGCACATGATGGGTCGGTCCGATGATCAGGCCGCCGCCTTTGCCGATGGTATCGAGGCGCGTGCGCACCTCTCGGCGCACATCCTCGGGCTGGCCGAACGGTAGGGTGTGCTGCTGGTCAATCGAACCCCAGAAACACAGCTTGTCACCGAACTGCTTCTTCAACGCCGCCGGGTCCATGCACGCCGGCTGGATGGGGTTGAGGACATCGAGGCCGATTTCGATCATGTCCGGGATGATCGGGTCAATAACGCCGTCGGAGTGATAGATGATCTTCAGGCGCGAGTTCAGACGTTTCAACTCGCTGAAGAATTCGGCCCACATCGGTTTGAAAATCCTGCGCCATAGTCCGGGCGAGATGGCCATCGTGTGCTGCGCGCCGATGTCGTCGCCCACCCAGATCGCGTCCACGCCCATCTCGACCAGCCGCTTCGCCGCCGTCAGGTGATAGCGGTAGGGAATGTCGAGGATGGCTTTGGCCAGATCAGGGTCGGCCACCAGGTCCATCAACATGGTTTCCAGCCCCCGCAACGCCCAGGCCGTCTCGAAGATCGTCGTCACCGTCACGCCGACGATGAAGTAGTCCTGTTTGAAGTTCTTGATCAGGTGCGCGGCATCCGCATACAGCTCAGGCCGGTTCGGATCGGGCGGGCGGTAGGTGGAGATGGCGTTGTCATCCGCGAGCGGATGGCCGGCGATCTCGGTATAGAAACCGTTGCCGAAGGGCGTGGCGTATTCGCAAGACCTCCAGCCGACTCCCCATTCGTCCGTGTAAGGTTCCTTCGACTGGTAATAGCAATTGGCCCAGCCGACGCTCGACAGCAAGAGATCCTGGCCCAGCGCGCGCTCAAGTTCGTAGGTGTTGCCGCCCCCGTGCGGATTGTGACTGTTCTGGCCGGTCACCCCCATGTCCGCCCGCAACCGGGCGGCAAACTCGGGGGTGAAGCTGATTTGCATCGGGCAGCGGTCTGGCTGCTCGCGACTCAGGGCGGTCAAAACACGATCTCTTGGTCTCATTGTCGAATTCATAAGTCACTTGCCAGCGCAACAGATCATCGGGGCTTACCAGAAAAGAATGTTCAGCAGCACGCAAGCCGCCAGCACGATTACTCCAAACGTCAACGGCTGCTGATACCACGCCAGCTCCGGGTGCTTCTCCCGAGCCGTCAACGAATAGACCAGACCGCGTAATTCCTCCAGGCTCTTGCGCTGGGGCGTCAGCAGGGAAATGACAATGGTGGCAACAAAGCAGGCCGACCACGCCCAGATTGCCGTCCAGAAGTTCTGCGCCATCTCGCTATGGTAGGTGTGGAACGTTGTGCCCAGCCAGCCGCCTTTCAGCCAGGTCGCCGCGCCTTGCGGTATCGTCAGACCATGATGCACGGCGGCGGCAACCGTCCCCAGCAGCAGCCCGAAAAACGCGCCGTGGCCGGTCGTGCGCCGCCAGAACATCCCCAGCAGGAACGTCGCGAACAGCGGCGCGTTGACGAAGGCAAAGATGAGCTGGAGCATGTCCATGATGTTGTTGAACTTCGTCGCGGCGTAAGCGGCCCCGATGCTCAACAGGATTCCGCCGACCGTCGCACAATGCCCCATCCGTAGGTAGTGCCGGTCCGACTGGCCGGGCCGGATGTAGCTCTGGTAAATGTCATAGGTCCAGACGGTGTTGAAGGCGGTCACGTTGCCAGCCATCCCCGACATGAACGACGCCATCAAGGCCGTCAGCCCCAGCCCGAGGATTCCACTCGGGAAGTAGTGCATCAGCATCAGCGGCGTTGCCATGTTGTAATCGAGCGAACCATCGGCCGCTTTCGGAAGAAAGCCCTCGGGTGAAGAATAGTGCAGGCTGATCGCGATCATGCCGGGCACGATGACCAGCGCGGGGAAGAGCATCTTCGGGATCGCGGCAATCAACGGCGTGCGCCGCGCGGCGGACATGGACTCGGCGGCCATCGCCCGCTGCACCACGAGGAAATCGGTGCACCAGTAGCCAAAGCCCAGCACGAAACCCAGGCCCATCAGCATGCCGGCCCATTCCACTCCCATCGGGTTGGCTTCCGGCGCCCGCAGCGGAGTCCAAAGCGTCGTCATCGTGTTGGCGGCAAAACCCTGGCTGGTGGCCACGATGCCGAGCTTCACCTTCAAGCCTTCCCAGCCGCCGATGTTCCGCAGGCCCAGATACGTCAGAGGGAGAAAGCCCATGACGATCAGGAAGAACTGCAGCACCTCGTTGTAGATCGCGGAAGTCAGTCCGCCGAGGAAGATATAGATCAGCACTATGAAAGCGGCCACCCACATGCACCCATGAAAATTCCAGCCCAGCAGCAGTTCCATCAGCTTCGCCAGCGCAAACATTGAGATGCCGGACGACAGCACGGTCATCGCCGCAAAGGTCAGCGCGTTGAGGGCGCGCGTCTTTTCGTCAAACCTCAGCTTCAGATACTCTGGCACGGAGCGGGCTTTCGAGCCGTAGTAGAAGGGCATCATAAAGACCCCCACGAACACCATCGCCGCCACCGCCGGCAGCCAATAGAAATGGCAGGTCAGCATCCCGTATTTGGCCCCGCACGCCCCCATCCCAATCACCTCCTGCGCGCCAAGGTTCGCCGACAGAAACGCCAGCCCGGCGATCCAGGCGGGGATCTTCCGCCCGGAGGTCAGGAAGTCCATACCGGTCTGGATCTGCTTGCGCAACATCCAGCCGATGCCCAGCACGAAGAAGAAATACAGTGCCAGGATCAGGTAATCGATCGCTTGAAGCTGGATCATTTCGAAACCTCCGGGGGAGTGTCACACACGTTCAGCATGCTTTGCCTTTCTTAGCGGCAGGCCCGTGGGCGATGGGTTGGAGTGGCGCAGTTTGCCCAGGGCTTGCGGCGACAGGTCGAGCGTGTGCCCGAAGGAGGTCAAATCACTGGTGGGCATATTCATTTTCATCTAATTGAATTCACATTCATGGGGTGGCAGCTTCGAGTCGGTAGAAGCGCTGCGGCTGACCGACGGTGTTCGTGTCACTGAGGGACTTCGGGGCACCGGTTGAGGCGGCGCTCCAACCGTCCGGCAACGGGAAGTCCGGCGGCGCGATGACCGGCAGCCAGGAAGTGTTTGTCAATGTGTTCTTG
>CAINDV010000043.1 GCA_903847485.1 uncultured Verrucomicrobiota bacterium | reverse complement strand
GTCTGCCCTACAAGCACTTGGCTCCGATCCAGCCAGGCCATCTTCGGAGTTCGGGTTCATTTGGTTCTCGAACAGAAGGCTAGGGGGTGGCCCGGCGAGCCTGGCGGCGGATAGGCCACGGTCCCACGCATTTGTTTCACTTCCTCCGGCGAGAAATTGGGGAACGGCAGCCGGCCTTCGTCCCGCCATTGACGGACCTGGGCTTCCGCTGCTTCCGTCCGCTTGGGATCCAATCCGTCATCGCGGCCGAAATAGAGGGTTTGCGACGGGAAGGCGAAGCCGGTCCCGCTCTGCGCCACAATGTCCATGATGCGCAGCAAGACGTCTTCCTGGATGCCGAGGAATTCGGGTCGGCTAGTGGTGTTCACATAGGCGAAAACCTCAATGTCCAGCGAACTAGCTCCGAAAGCGATGAACCGTGCGCGCACCGAGTCCGGTAGAATGCTCGGATGGCCGAGGAGCATCTCCCGGATCTTCACCAGCAGGTAGCGCAGTTGCTCCGGGCTGGTCTCGTAACGAACGCCGATGGTGGATTGGATCAGCATCTGATCGCGCCTACCAAAGTTGGTAACCGACATCTTCGAGAGCGCCGCGTTGGGAATCGTTGTGAGCGTGCGATCCGCGCCCCGCAGCCACGTCGAACGAATGCCGATGGCTTCAACCGTCCCCTGATCGCTGCCGCATCGGCAGTTATCGCCGACCCGGAGGGACTTGTCCGCAAACAGGCTCAAACCTCCAATCAGATTTTCAATGGTCGGCTGCGCGGCCAGCGCGATGGCCAAGCCGCCGACGCCCAAACCCGCGACGATCCCATACACTGGTATGCCCAGCCGGTCAGCGCCCATGGCCAGCAAGATCGCCCCGGCGACCATGCCCAGCAAACGGGTACAGATTCGGATGAGATGGGCATCGATGCTCTCCGTCGGGATGTTCGGCGAAGCGATGGCCGCCTCGGCGACCACCGGGGCGAGACGCCAGCAGATCCAGGCGCCCGCCAGAAACATGACAACCGTCGATCCAATCGCGGCGGCAGTGCTCAGGCCACCGAGCAGGTTGATTTGGACCAGGGCCAGGTAGGAAAAGGCCGGTGCCGCCACGAGCAGGGAAGCCGGCAACAACGATTGGGCCAAGGCTTGCAGGAACGGGCGTTCGCTGCTTCCCCGGTGCGACAAACGGTGCGCTGCACGCAGGAATACCAGGAAGAAACCAGTCATCACGACCAGTGCGATCCACTTCCAGGCGGCCTGGCCAGCTAAGGGGAGTCGCAGCCAGGGCGGCAGTACCTGAATCCAGCTATGCGGAATCATCCAGCCCCCGCCGGTGATCACGATTTCCTTCAGATGCTCCAGCGAAACAGGACGGGTATAAGCCAGTCCGCGGACGCGCTGGTAGAAGTCATCGGCTCGGGCCACGGTCTCGTGACTGAACAGGAACTCGCCGGTGCGGTGTCCTGTCGTCACGCGTTCGAGGATGATTTCAGTGTTCGGGATAACCCAGCGCGTGGCATTGGTGCCGGCTGCCCGGTCCAACGCTTCGGTGCCGGGTATTTCACTTTCGGGCGGAAGCTGAATCCGGCTCAACGTCTCGTAGAGGGCGGTGGCCGCTTGACGGCCGATCTTGGCGCGCGTTGCCGGAGCCACCTCGAACAGGTTCAGACTCTCGACTGCGGCATCCCCCAGCGCGATCAACCGTTGAAACTCGGCATGGGTCGGCGACGGCAGGTAATCTTTGGCCAGAAACGAGCCAAGGGCGTCACCGGAGTCGAGAAACGTCTTCAACGCCGCGCGTGGACTCGACCGGTCAGGTGGTTTGAGAGGATGCGCCGGCTCCTGGCCAAGCGCGATGAAGACAACGAAGAGGAAGGCCCATGCGGCCGTCAGGAATTGGGCTGGCGCGCTCCATGGCCGCCGTCTCGCGCAGAGGGTGATTCGTGGGTGGTTCATGTCGGTGGGCATTGCTGTGGAGTTGCGCCGGTTAAGGCTGGGAGGTTTGAGTTCTCGCGTTTGCGCCTGGGCTTGGCGGACATGGCGGCGGCCATCGGCGCGGTGAGCTTCTCGTAGAGGGCGAAGAGGAACTCCACGCGCTGGCGTTCGCTGGTGAACGGTTCGGGGCGGTAGCACTTGTCCACCGCACGATCCAGCTCCTCGTGGGCTTGGTGGAGCTTGGGCGGCATGGCCAGCGGGTCGTAAAGATCGGCGAGCGTGGCGGTCTGAGCGGGAGTAGCAGCGGACGTGAGTCCGCTCTGACTTTGTTGGGACGCGGGGGTGGGAGATTGGAGCCGACTCACGCCGGCTGCTACGGGGGCGAGGAACTCCGCGCGGACGTCGAGCACGCGCTGGGCGGCGCGCTCCACGGCGGCCCGTTGTTTCTCCGTCACGGCCTCCGGCCGGGGTAGTTGTTATAGACCAGCCCGGCTGAGTAGCGGTAGCGCGACTCCAAACGCCCGCAGACTTGGCGCACCCACGCCATGTGCATGGTCGAAGTTAGAACGCCGAAATGGAAGATCATTGCGCCCGGCACGATGAGACAGAGATTGCTTGCAATCGTTTGGTGTGACAGAAACCCCATGGGGATGTAATTCCGCCGCTCCGAGGAAACCGATGGGATCAGGAGATAGTTCCTCTCCTCATGACTGATAAAGGCAAACCGTGATGGAGTCTTGGCTAAGTCACGTGTCGCTGGCCGCTTGCTGGAGAGACGGAAATCTCGAACTGATTCCACGCGCCGCATAACTTCAGGCATGCTGCGCAGTTCCGAAGGCAGGACATCTTTCAGCCAAAGGCACCAACGCTCCTGCCCGTTAATGAATTCATCGGCGCCGAGAAAGGGACGGATGAACCTCGTCGAGCCTGGCTCTTTCGCAAGCAGGGCTGCTTTCGACTCTGGGTCGAGTAGCAGGTGCCCGCCATCAATTGGTTGGTTGCCGAAAGAAATCTCAGGCACCTGGCAGATAGGATTTGTGCGATTTGTGACAGCCATGTTGGAGCCTTCGATGAGATAGGGACTGATGTTCCTGGCAGACGCCACGGATACCTTCTCGCCCTCGTAATCGTAGACGCGCTTGTTCGTCGTCTCGAAGTTGGCGAAGCCAATGATGACGACGTGAACGTGGGCTTTGCCGCGTGCCTCGCTCTGCCAGGTGAAGGTCCGGTGCGCGAAGTGAATGGTGACGCCGAACTTTTGAAAGAGGGGATTCCACAAGACACCGACTTGCTCGCCTTGAGTGATGGAATTGGTGGAAACGAGGCCGACGACAATGCGGGTGCCTTTGACGTATTCCGCAGCTTTGAAATACCAGCCGGTGACGTAGTCCAGCAGGCCGCTGTTCTCAATGTCACCCGCAACGGCGTCCATGTCGGCGCGCTGTTCGTCGGTCTGGAACTTCGCCCCGATGAACGGCGGGTTGCCAAGGACATAGCTGCATTGCTCGGGCGGGAGAACTTGCTTCCAGTCGAGCCGGAGGGCATTGGCGCAGTGGATGTGCGGGGATTTCTTGAGGGGCAGGCGCTGGTAAAGCTGGCCGAAGGCTTCGGAGACGCGGAGGTTCATCTGGTGGTCCATGAGCCAGAGGGCCACCTCGGCAATGCGCGCGGGCCATTCGCCCAGCTCAATGCCGTAGAATTGGTCCACGTCCACCTGCGAGAGGCGATTCACGTCGGCGAGCGTGAGTTCGCGCTGTTGGCCGAAAAGTGCCTGGAGGATTTCGAGTTCCAGCGCGCGGAGTTCGCGGTAGGTGATGACGAGGAAGTTGCCGCAGCCGCAGGCGGGGTCGAGGAACTTGAGGCGGCAGAGCTGGGCGTGGAATTCCTCCAGGCGTTTGGCGCGGCCGGTGGAGCGGTCGGCTTTGCGGGCGTCGAACTCGGCCCGGAGCTGGTCGAGGAAGAGGGAGCGGATGACTTTGAGAATGTCGCGCTCGCTGGTGTAGTGCCCGCCAATCTGGCGGCGGGCCTTCGGCTCCATGACGGATTGGAAGAGGGAGCCGAAGATGGCGGGGGAAATGCGCGACCAATCGAAGCGGGTGCAGGCGAGCAGGGCGTTGCGCATGTCGCGGTTGAACTCGGCGAAGCCCAGTTGCTCGGCAAAGAGTTCACCGTTGACGTAGGGGAAGGCTTGAAGTTCCTCGTCGAGGTTCTTCTGACGGCGCTCGACGGGGGTGTTGAGCACGGCGAAGAGCTGGGCCAGGCGCGGGCCGAGGTCGCTGCCGTCCGGGGCGGTGCGGTTTTCGAGGTAGAGGCGGAAGGCTTCGCGCTCGAAGAGGGCGGTGAGCACCTTCATGTTCTCGACGTCGAAACTTCCGGGAAGAACTTGCTCCCGTTGACGAAGCATCACGTTGAGAGCATCGCCAAGCAACTCGTAGAGAGAGTAGAAGAACTGGCTAGGCCTAATGCCATTCGGTATTGATGCAGGTAGGCTTCACTCTGAAGGCTAAGCGGGGATGACGCATAGTGCCACGGGATCGTTCCACGAGCGATTCTTGAGCAAGCGCGGCCACTTCTTTATCGGTTGCCGAACGGCTCGTGGACAGGAGCGCGCCCGCCGCTTGGGCGTGAGACAACTCCGGGCATGATCAAGAAAGCGTTCTGTCAGTTGCCTGGCCTGCTCGGCACTCAGCAGGTCTCCTCCAAGGGCCAGCACCAGCCATAGTGGCCGCAGCAGCTCCAGCAGTTTGACGAAGCTCACTCGCAACCCCGCCGTTCGATCGCTGAAGATCGAAGCCGAGGGCGACCTTTGGAAAGGAATCATCAAACCAAAAATCCGCCTCATCGGACGTTGGCTTGAGCGGGCGGGCTTTTGTCCGGGCCTTCGCGTGCAGGTCAGGTGCCTTGCTCCGGGGGTGATCGAGTTGCGGTCTGCCCAGGTGGCAGATGTCATCTGGCGCGGCTGGCAGCGGCTGATGAGCATGTGCGAGGGATTAGCGATCTTAAGCGGAGGAGGGAAAAGTTGTGGGTAAAGACAAGGGCTGGAAGCCCGTGCTACTACCGCCTCAGAGTTTGGCCCCAGCTCCAGCCACCAACCGGACAGCGCCGCGGAAGCGAAACGGAAAAAGAATAAGGGCGTCCTCGCGGACGCCCTGATCGGAAACTACTGGAAGGCGGCTCAGGCCACGGGCACTTCGCCGACTTGATAGCGGACGAAACGACGGATGGCGATCTCGTCGCCTAGCTTGGCGGCCACGCCTTCGACGTAGGCCTTGACGGTCTTCTCGGGGTCTTTCACGAAGCCCTGATCCACCAAGCAATAGCTTTGGTAGAGCTTTTCCATCTTGCCCTTGACGATGTTGGCGATGGCCTGCGGAGGCTTGCCTTTGACCTGTTCCTCAGCGATCTCCTGCTCTTTGGCGATGAAGGCCGGGTCCAACTGCTCGCGGGCGACGACAGTGGGGGAGGCGGCGGCGATCTGGAGCGTGATGTCGCGGACGAGTTGCTTGAAGTCGTCGCTGGCGACGGTGGCTTCCTTGCCGGCACCGACTTCTACGAGCACGCCGACTTTCGCTCCGGTGTGGATGTAGCCGGCGATCAAACCGTTGCCGCTGACCTCCATGCGGGTCCGGCGCGGAAGCTGGATGTTCTCGCGGATGCGCACGACGGCGGCCTCGCGGTCAGCGTCGAGGTTCACACTGGCGTCGGCGGCGACCTTCTTGGCCACTTCCTCGGCAAAGGCGCGGAAGCCTTCGTTGCGGGCGACGAAGTCGGTCTGGCAATTGACCTCAACGAGCACGCCGAGGCGTCCGCCGGGAGCGATATACTGAGCAATGACGCCTTCGCTAGCCTTGTTGAAGGACTTCTTGGCGGCGGTGGCGGTGCCCTTTTTGCGGAGGAGGTCCACCGCTTTCTGGAGGTCGCCCTGGGTTTCGGTGAGAGCTTTTTTGCAGTCCATCATGCCCGCGCCGGTGATTTCGCGGAGCTTGACGACTACGGAGGCAGAGATTTCAGCCATGATGTGGTAATGATTTGAAATTCGCGGAAATAGGGACGGTTAGGCCGGGACTGGAGCGGGAACCGGAGCGGCGGGCGTTTCGGCAGGAGCCTCGGCGGGGGTCTCGGCGGACGCAGGGCCGGCTTCCTCGGCTTTGTTCATGCGGCGGGCGTATTTGGCTTCGTATTCCGCGCGGGCGTTGGTAATGACTTGGGCTACGGTAACGAGTATCATGCGCACGGAGCGGATGGCGTCGTCGTTGGCGGCGATGGGGTATTCGGTCAGTTCGGGATCGCAGTTCGTGTCCACGATGGCGACGATGGGAATGTTCAGGCGCCGGGCTTCGGCGATGGCATTCTTCTCGCGTTTGATGTCCACCACAAACATGGCGGAGGGCATTTTATCCATGGTGCGAATGCCGTCGAAATACTTCACCAACCGCGCGGACTCGCGGTGGATCATGGCCTGCTCCTGCTTGACGTATTCCTTGATCGTGCCGTCGGCGTCCATCTTCTCGATCTCCTTGAGGCGACCGATGGACTTCTTGACGGTGGCGAAATTGGTGAGCGTGCCGCCGAGCCAGCGCTCGGTCACGTAGAACTGGCCGGTTTCCTTGGCCACGTCGTTGACCGTCTGCTGGGCTTGTTTCTTGGTCCCGACGAAGAGGATCCGCCCGCCACTGGCGATGGTCTTGTGCAAGAACTCACAAGCCGTCTCGAGCTGGGCAAGGGTCTTGCCGAGGTCAATGATGTGAATGCCGTTACGCGTCTCGAAGATGAACGGCTTCATCTTGGGGTTCCACCGCCGGGTTTGATGCCCGAAATGAACGCCCGCTTCCAACAGTTCTTTTACGCCGATGCTTAGCACTAGTTTTCCTTTTGGTTGTCAGCCCGCGCTTTGGCGAGCCATCCCGCGGAACACGGGATTTTGTTTGGTGTTGCTGTGGCCACCGCCAGCCCTCGGCGGGCGGAAATTAAGGCCGTTATTCCCCCCGTCCGGCCTTCGCTACCGCGACCACCGGGCTGAGGGAGCGGCGAAGCTACCAGAGTTCCGGCTCGCCGCAACAGGAATGTGGCGACGGGGCGGGCGACGTGCGCAGCTCATTTCATTGCCCCTGCCAGGGCGGGGCCAAAATCCGAAACTCGAAATCCGAAATCCGAAGACCGAAACTTGGCCACCGGGTCCGGCTTTGGGCTAACGGAGCCGGGCGAGCAGAAAACTTGGCGGCCGCCATCCCGGCATTCAAACCGGGCCAGCCCAGCGGATTACGGCTCGGCCACATTTCGGATTTCGGATTTCGAGTTTCGGATTTTGGCCCCGCCCTGGCAGGGCAAGAAAGTGTATAGCTTCTCCGGCGTTATCCACCGGCGGGGGCGAGCGCTATCCCTTCCGCTCGCCGCTCCCGCCGGTAGATAACGCCGCCGGCCGC
>CAINDV010000042.1 GCA_903847485.1 uncultured Verrucomicrobiota bacterium | reverse complement strand
GCCGCCGGGTCCTGTTTGACGTGGCAGGGGCGCGGAACCCGGAGCGCGCCGCCCGCTTTTTCCAGCCAGTAATAGAGCGACTTGGGGGCCCGCTCGAGGCCGTGCTTTTCCTGGATATTCGTGGAATTTAGTGGCTGGGATGGGCAGGCGGCGAAAAAGCTTTTAGAGTAAAGGCTGTGGGATTGGGTTGATTTCATGCGGTGGCGTTGTGGTCAGAACTGAGATCAAACCGCTTCGCGCCGGACTTCGCGCCGCGCCGCTGCGCTCCGCCGGTCGGACGTCTCTGGAGAAGGAGTTTTGGAAGAAGAAGCTGGTCAGGCGGCGAGGGTTTTTACAGGCTGGCGTGCCACATGAATATGGATAGCGAACGGCAGAAACATTACGCGTTGCTTTTAGGCGTTGGCAGTCCTTGGGAGGTCAAGGACGTGGAACTTAAGCTAACGGAAAAGCAGGTGGAGATTGAGCTGGGCTGGCAATGGGGAGCGGCGGCCAAGTGCCCGGAGTGAGGACGAGAGTGTTCGATTCATGATTGCGCGCCGGAGCGAACCTGGCGGCACCTGGACACGATGCAGTTCCCCACGTTGATTCGGGCGCGGACGCTGCGCTCGGACTGCCCGGAACACGGAGTCAAGACGATGGCGGTTCCCTGGGCCGCGCCGCAGGGGCGCTTCACGCTTCTGTTTGAGCGCTTTGCGGTAGCGGGGTATTGCTGGCCAGTGGCAGCATCAGCCAGGCCTGTGAGCTGTTGGGGATCAATTGGGAGACGGCTCAAGCGATCAGGCGCCGAGCAGTGGCGCGGGGCCTGGAACGGCGGCAATTGGAAGACTTGAAACATTTGGGGATGGACGAAAAGAGCTTCAAGCGCGGGCAGTCTTACGTCACGCTCCTGACGGACTTGGACCGTCGCGAGTGCTGGACGTAGTGCCGGAGCGAACGCGCGCGGCGGCCGACCAGTTATGGGCGACCCTCACCCCGGAACAAAAGCAGACGGTCGAAGCCGTGGCCGTAGATATGTGGGAACCGTTTATCCGGACGATCGAAAAGCCGGTTCCCGAGGCGGACATCGTGCATGATAAGTTTCACATCAGCAAGTATTTGGGGGAGGCGGTGGACCAGGTGCGACGCCAGGAGCATAAGGAACTGATGGCCCAGGGCGACGAGACGCTCACTGGCACCCGGCAACTGTGGTTGTATAACCCGGAGAATTTCGGCCCGGAGCAAAGCAAGGAGTTTTCCGCGGTGAAGGATTTGGAGCTGAAAGTGGCGCGGGCCTGGGCGGCCAAAGAACTGTTCTCCAAGTTCTGGAATTATCAGGAGGAGGGCTGGGCACGCCGCTTCTTCAAGGATTGGTTTGGCTGGGTCAGCCGCAGCCGGCTCAAGCCGGTGGTCGAGGTAGCCCCAATGCTCAAGCGACACTTGGACAACCTGCTGACGTATCTGAAGCACCAGATTACCAACGCGGTGACGGAAGGATTGAACTCAAAAATCCAGAGCCTCAAATCCGCCGCCCGGGGCTTTCGCAACTGCCGCAACTACCGGATTCGCATCCTGTTCTTTTGCGGAAAGCTCAATCTCTACCCACTATGATCCGTGAAGAATACTTTTCCTTAAGGGGGTGTCCATCTGAGTGCGGTAGGTACAAGATGTGGGGGTGTCGACGCAACCACTGGCGCCCCGCCTCAAAGCTGGGCATGACTATCCGGCCAATGACGCGGAACTGCGGGCCTGGTTCCCT
>CAINDV010000041.1 GCA_903847485.1 uncultured Verrucomicrobiota bacterium | reverse complement strand
GCGCCGACATTCTTGTCGGCCAGGACCTCGGCAGACACCCACGCCGACAAGAATGTCGGCGCTCCAACCCAAAACACCAACGGCTGTCCTTTTTCCAAGAAGCTGGCGGCGGATACCAATCCGCCGCTACGGTTGATTTCGCGTAGCGGCGAACTGGCGTTCGCCGCCAACTTCTTCCACCCAACCCGCCCGCCATTCTCCTGCGGAACCAGCCGAGCCGTCCGGCAGGAACATTGCCGCTGTCGCTGAGGCTCGGCAGGAGCCTCGCCCTACCACGCCAGGCGTTTTCATACACGCTCTTAGACTTAGCTCGTTTCCTTGCCAGTTGCGGATTTGTGCTCACGGCTCAGGAGTTCTGAGCCTTGGGGCGGCGGCGTTTCTCTCGTGCCGCGCAGAACTGAGCCGCCGGCTCGCAAAGGGGTCAGTCCCGGTAATTGACAGCCACCCTTTACTTCCGCCTGCGCCTTGCTTTTATTCGCTACCGCAGCCGCCGTGTCGTCCGCCATGCACCCTTGCGGGCCATGCTGCCGCTGTATAACCTGCCGCCGTGCAAAAGACCCAGTTGAACCATGTGGCGAGTGCCCAGGCCTACTACGCCAAGAACAGGGTGAGGCTTGTGGCGGAGGCCAAAGCCTACTACGCCAAGAACAGATCCCGATCTTTGGCGGCCAGCTAAGGAGGAGGCAAACGATTTCACGCCGGCATTCACTTGCGCGTAGTGACGGCGGCGGCCAGCAGCACGCTGATTACCCCCGCCGACGTCAAAGATACCATCGAATACCAGGGTTGCTGGTGAACCTTAACCGCTGACACGACTTATGATTCGAATCTGGATAACGCTGGCACTTATGCTTGGGGCGCTGTCTGCGCCGGCCCAACCCTCCGCGCAAGTGCCACCCACGACGGAATACTCGCGGACGCTGCTCCCGGCGGGGAATGCCGCAACCGCGCGTGCCGTGCTGGAGTTGGATACGGTGCCCTTCACCGTCATGCAGTTGCCCGACATGCAGCTTTCCGGCGGCAACCTGACGCTGTTGACGAACATGTTTGACTGGATACTGGCGCACGGGGCAGCCAATAACCTCAAGGCGCTGGTGCTGCCCGGTGACCTGGTAAACTACGGCAACTCTCCCCTCGTATGGCCGCTGGTTAGCCAACTGGAACGGGTGCAGGCGGCGGGCATCTTGGTGGCGGCCTCGCCCGGCAACCACGAGTCATGGAGCAATTGGCCGCCGTCGTACATCCACGGCGACAACTTTTGGAATATGAACATGGGACCGCTCATAGCCGCCTCGACCAACCTGGCGGAGCTGCGCGCGCCGGGGGACTATACCTCGTGCGTGTGGACGCAGACAGTCGGCAGCTACAAGCTGGCCTACATCAGCGTGAACCCCTATGGGACCAATAACGCATTCCACCTGGAGCGGATGACCAACGCCGCCAACTGGGCGGTGCAGGCGGCGGCGCGCTACCCGGATTATCGGGTCATCTGGCTGAGCCACGGCCTGCTCAACTCGCTGGGCAATCCCTCCTCGGCGAAGGACCGATATTACTTCGGCGGCGACGTGACGTGGAACATACTGAAGGCGGCACCCAACGCCATCCAGGTGATGTCCGGGCATTGGGCGACGAATGGCTGGACGAATGCAATCCTGACGGGCACCAGCGGGAATGCGGTGCAAGGGCTGCTATTCAACATGCACTTCTTTCAGACCAATGTGTATGATGGCCCCTGGAACGATGGAACGAACTACTTCGGCTTTGAATTCGCGCGGGAGATGCGCTGGGTGCCAGGCTACCACACCATTGCCGGCACAACCTGGAACACCCGAAGCAATAGTGTGCTGACCAACGCCGGGGCGACCTTCACCCTGCCTGATCCGTTTTATTCCGGCGGCACCGTATCCAACACGAATTTTGCGGACGCAGCCACCTACGCCAACGAGATTGGCCGCAATCCGGTCCCCCAAGCCACCGGTACCGCCTTCTTTATCACCGACGCCGGCCACCTGCTTACCGCCGCCCACGTTGTCGAGAAAGCCAGTCGCCTCCAGATCTCCGTTGCGGGCAAGACCTATCCCGCCAGCCTGGTGAAGGCCGACACGGCCAACGATGTGGCCGTGCTCAAAGTGGAAGGCACCTTCCCTGCCCTGGCCCTGGCCGCCAGTCGCAGCGTGAAACTCGGCGACGCCGTCTTCACCATCAGCTTCCCGAACACCGATGTTCAGGGCACCGGACCGAAGCTCACCAAGGGCGAGATCAGCAGCCTCACCGGCATCCAGGATGACCCGCGCCATTTCCAGATCAGCGCACCCGTGCAACCCGGAAGCTCCGGCGGCCCGCTCGTGGACCGGGCGGGCAACGTCGTCGGCCTGGTCACGGCGCGGCGCGGCGACCTGGCCCCGCTCAGGCTCACCGGGAGCCTGCCGCAGAACGTCAACTACGCCCTCCAGAGCAGCTTCATCACCGCCTTCCTCGAAACCCTGCCAGAGGTCGCGGCCCATCTCAAAGCCCCGCGCCCCGCCCACAAGCGCCCACTATCCGAACTTGTTGGCGCGGCGCAACCCTCCGTCGCGCTGGTGCTGGCCGTCCATCCCTAATCAGCTCTGCCCAGTCCAATGGGCGGGCGCACTTGGTACCGCCCTGTGGTTTAGCTTCAGTACTCCTGACCCGAGGAAATCGCGTAGGCCGCCCGGGGAGGGCACCGGGCCTACAGAACCGCGTCTTTGCTGATCGGGTCGGGTGCGGGGATTGCGCCCCGGCACCCTCCCACACCACCGGACGTGCGGTTTTCCGCATCCGGCGGTTG
>CAINDV010000040.1 GCA_903847485.1 uncultured Verrucomicrobiota bacterium | reverse complement strand
TAGGGGAAGAGCCTGGCGTTGACAAAATCGCGGAGATCGTCGCCGGTGAGGGCGGCGTTGTGGTCAAGCTGGCCGTCCTTGCCCTTGGGCGCGGCCCACGTCTCCCAGCGGTAGGGCTTGTCGAGGATGTGGCTGTATTTCTTGCCGTCGAGGGCAGCTTCCGTGGCCTTGTCCAGCTCCAGCCCGTCGAGGTATTTCAGGAACAGCAGCCAGGAGGTCTGCTCCGTGTAGTCGAGTTCCGTGGTGCAACCGGCCTCTTTGCGGAGGATGTCGTCAATGTTGCGGAAGGCTTGTTCAAACATGGCGCGGTTTAGTTGGCGCGGGGGGCGGGATGGAGGCCACGGCGGAAGGTGTCGGCGCAATCGGGGCCTGAATCGGCCATGCGGCGACGCGTGGTGGCTGAGGTGTGGTGGCTCAATTGGCTCATGCGAACGGGGGCCAGTGTATGGCTAGCCGGTGCGCAAGGGAAGCGCTGTTCGCTACTCGCAGGCATCGGGCGGCGTCAGTCGGAATGGAAAAGGCGCGTCAGGTGACGCGCCCTAACATTATTGGTGTTCTTTATTCCCCGGCCCCGCTTCAGTCCGCCGGATTGCTGGCTCAGGCCGCCGGCGGTGTTGGCGTGGGCGGCTCGGGCTTCTTCTCGCGCTGGGCGGCGCGTTCGACGTGGCTGGCGCTTTTCCAGGCACGCAGTTTATCGGGGACGCGGGTGTATTTGTTGTGCATGACGGCGTTGAGCATGGTGATGATGTCGTTGGCTTCTTTCAGTAGTGGGCCAACGGTGCCGGTGCTGCGCACGCCTTTTTCACGGTTCTTTTCGCGCAGCGCGTATTCGTCGCGGATGGCTTGCACGTCGGCTTGCAGGTGGGTGATGAAGTCGGCGGGGAGTTCGTGCGCCAGGAAGGCGGCGGTCATGGCGGCTTTGGCGGCCTTGGTGGCGGTGTCGTCGTCGGGCCGGGCAGCGAGGCGGGCGATGTAGGCCTCGGCGGTGGTGAGCAGGCCGCCGTCGGTGGGTGGGTCGGGCAGGCGGAAGGCGTCGGCAAAGCCGGGTTGCTCCAGGGCGATGGAGCGGGCGGTGCGGGCGATGTTTTGGAGGTCGAGGCGCAGGGCGGCTAAGCGGACTTCGAGCGCGGTGCCGCCGGTGGGGACTTGTTGGCCAGTCCGGGCGTCAGCTGAGGGCGGCTTGGATGGCGCGGAGACGGGTGAAGCCCTGGGTGGCTTTGCTGGCGGCATCGAAGTCGGTGGCGACTTCTCCGCCAAAGACGATTACACAGTCAACTCGTTCGGCACGGCAGATTTCTCGATCGTTCATAATTTGGCTTTCTTCTTAAGCGTGGTTTGGGAACGGACGGTCTGAAGGTTGGGAATAGGCGCGGGGTGGGGTAAGTGGAAAATTGCGTGGGGAGGGTGTGGTTTTTCCATGCTGGGCTGCCGGGGTGGCGGGTGGCGGGGTGGCCATTCTTGCAGGTGGCTGGTGGGGAAACTGGGGGCGTGGAACGGTGTTTTGGGGGTGGAAATGGTGGTTGGGGCTGGGCGAAGGCAGGTTTTCAGGGGGTAAACCGGGGTTTGGCATGAGACGGTGGGCAGTTTTTGCCTGACAGTGGTCGTCTGGCCGTGGGTAGGCGGCGGTTTGCCAGGGGTGAAGCATCGTCTGGGAGGGGGCTATCCGGCATGTGGGAGCAGGTTAACCGCCAAGTGGGAGCACCACAATCGGCAAGTGGGAGCAGGCCAATCGGCATCTGGTGGCATGTCAATCGTGGGCTTGGAGCAGGTTGGCCGGCATCTGGGAGCAGCCAAACCGGTGTCTGGCGTCGGGCGAACCCAAGCTTGGCAGCAGGCTGGCATTCGGTTGGTGGCAGGCGAATGACGGTCTGGTCGCGGGCAAGCAGGCCAATTTAACGCTGACACCCTGCGCACCAATGAGCCGGGCCGGCAGGTCGCGTTCCATGCGGACCTCGTGGCTCAGGCACGCCACCTCTATGATGTGGAGTTGCCCGCGTTGACCCCGCTGGCGGACCTCATCACCAAACTGGAGAGCATCCGCCGCATTCAGTAAACCATTTTGGAAAACGTCGGCAAAGCCTACGAACCCGAAGCGGAATTTACGGTCACGGCGCAGAACGCCGCCCTGTGGGCCGAGTTGGAGCAGCGCAAAGTGGCCCAGGCGCAGAGCGCCGTCGCCTTGGTCGGGCGCGAAGCCGCCATCAAAGTAACGAGCGCCTCCGTGACCGCCGACTCGCCCACGCTGGCGGCGGCCATCCGGCAACTTACCGACGCTGAGACCAAAGAGCGGCAGCGCCTGCCGGCCTCCCAGACCGCCGCCGCCAACACCAACGCCATGCTGATGGAAGCGCAGGCGCAAGTGCAGCGTATTGTGCAGCAGGCGCTCGCCCAATCCAATCAAGTCGTCTTGGATCTGCGAACGCAAGCCGCCGTGCGGCAGGCCAGTAACCAAGTGGTCCAAGCGGCGACCGACGCGACCATTAAGGCCGCCGAGGAACGTATCCGGCAGATTCAGCAGGAGGCAGTAGCTCAGTCCAATATGATGTATGCCGCGTTCCAGGACCAACTGGCCGCCCAGCGACGCGAGGCCGACCTGCGCGTGGCGACCAACAAGATCGAAAATGCCAAGACCACCGTGGCCATCCAAACCGCCGAGGAGGAGGCCCGCAAGGTAGAACTGCGCAAGAAAGCGTCCGAGTCGGCCGTGCAAGTCAAGTTGGCGCCCTCTATTCAGAAGGGCTATTGGCAAATCAAAGGCTACTCGACCGAGCCGGAACCGCTCTCCTTCACCGCGCTGCAAAGCATCGGGGCGCTGGACGACTCCATCAAAGGCCTGGCGGCGCTGGCCAAGATCGCGGTGTATCTGGATGACAAAGTGCGCCCGCGCTGGAAATTGGCTGGCGGCACGGTGGCTT
>CAINDV010000039.1 GCA_903847485.1 uncultured Verrucomicrobiota bacterium | reverse complement strand
CCGCTCCGCTCCGGCCGGCTTCAGGCCCGCAGGGCCGGGAGTGTCCGCCTTTGCTCGCAACGCGACAGCCTTGGCCGAGGTGGATGGGCTGTGGGCATCAACCGGGCGCGTCCAACTTCTTTTTTGAAACAAAACCTCCGCCTGGCGGGTTGTGAAGGAGACGACGCGATGAACACGATTATGACAACCTTGACCTGCAACCCGACTATTAGATTTGGCCAGCGCGGCGCGGCCGCCAGCCGGACTGTGGTTTCGGCCCTCGCCCAGCGGCAACGCCTCCCCAGGCTGACGGTGGGAGGCACGCCGCCGGCCCGCCCGGCGACCCCGGTATGGAGCGGCGGCCGGCTCGTCCTGCCTGCGCCCGACGAATCCGCCGCCGGGCGGATCATGGTTCCAGTCTTGGCCCTGACGGCCGGCACCGCCCTGGCCGAGGCCGGCGGCCTGATGGCCCGGCTCGCGCCGCAGTGGGACGCCTTCACTGCCCTGGTTGCCCGGCTGATCGCTTGACCCGCCATGAATCTCCAACCTATCTCCGGTTATGCAACGGCTTTGCCATCCAATGGCTGTTTCGCCTAGTGTGAACCAGGAACGGCCCCATGACCGACGCGCAACAGTTCGAGGCGTTCATGCGCAATTATCAGAACTTGGTGTTTAACACCGCCATGCGCCTGCTTGCCAATTCGTCCGACGCCGAAGACATCTCGCAGGAGGTGTTCCTCAAGGCGTATGCCCGCTTCGGTGACTTGCGTGATAACCCTGCCGTCGGCGGCTGGCTCCGCACTGTGGCCACCAATCTCAGCCTCAACCACCTCTCCCGCTACCGCGCCCGCTGGAGCTTCTTTTCGGAAATCTTTGGCGGCCACGGCGCGGACGACGAGGAGCGCGAGGTGGATTTTCCCGCCGCCGATACGCTGGGCGAAGACCTCGCCAATGCCGATCGCCGCGTGCTGGTCGAGCACGCCCTTCAGTCGCTGCCGGCCGCCCAGCGGGTGCCGCTGGTGCTCTTCCACCTGGAAGGGTTGCGCTACGAAGAGATCGCCGCCCAGCTTGGCGTTTCGCTCGGCAAGGTGAAAACTGACATCCACCGTGCCCGCGAAGCGATGCGCAAGAAACTGCAGCTCAAGTTCGGCGAAGAATTCGCCCACGCCTGACGCCATGAACTCCGAACCTCGTCTCGAATCGCTGATTGACCGCGAATTGAAGTCGCTGCCGCCACTCGCCGCCCCCGATACGCTGGCACCACGCGTCATGGCCGCGCTCGCCGCACGGGCCGCGCTGCCGTGGTATCGCCGCGCCTGGCAGACCTGGCCGCGCGCCGGGCAAATCCTCTCGCTCGCTGCTCTGGCAGCGGTGTTCGCCGGGCTGGCGGTGGCGGGGGGACATTTGTTCCCCGCTGGCACCGCGCGCCCGACTGGCGGCTTGTTCGCGACGGTCAGCTTGGTGGCGAGCCTGTTGGCCACCGTGGGCGAAGCGCTCCTGCTGGCGGCGAAACAACTACATCCGGCGTGGGTGGCGACGGGTCTGCTGGTGCTCAGCGCCGGTTGGCTGTCGTGCCTGGGCCTGGGCACGGCGATTTTTCGTCTGGCCCTGGCGCGTCGCTGAACTGCCGACCGGTCCCGATTCCAATCTTATGAGCCTCTATCAAACCACCTTCGCCTCGGGCGCAACCATGCCATTTGCGGTTCGTAACTGCGCCAGTGGAAATCCGAAATCCGAAATCCGAAATCCGAAGGAAATCCGAAATCCGAAATCCGAAGCCGTTCGGTATCAGAAGCGGTCGCTGGCCGGTCCGCCGTTTCCAGTTTGGCGTGAAGTAGTCCCTGCCCCAGCGAGCCGGGCCGGAGGCCGGCGCTCCGCCCGCTTCCCGGCGGCGCGGCTGGTTGCGCCATTCGCCGCTCTGGTGATGCTTGCACTGGGCCTGTGGTGGCCCGGCAGTGTGCAAGCCCAGGCGACTAACCCGGTTCTGGAGGCGGTGCCCGAAGCCCCGGCAGCCGGGCAGGAACTCACACTGGAAGCTACGTCGACCAACGGCACCGTGTCGGTCCAACTAAACGCGAAGAAGTCTTCCAAGGTGACTCGGGACGCCGTAGTGCTGTTCGGTAGCAACTACACGCTCAAGTCCAACGAGCTTGTCGAGGCCGTCGTCCTCTTCGGCGGTAATGCGGACATCCAGGGCCAGGTGGCCGCGGCGGTCGTGGTCTTCGGCGGGAACGCGGAAGTCTCCGGCTCCGTGCGCGACGCGCTGGTGGTATTCGGCGGCAACATCCACCTGGCGACCAATGCGACAGTCGCTGGGGATGTGGTCAATTTTGGCGGCGACGTCCGGCTGTCGCCCGGATCGAAAATCAGCGGCGGTCTTGTCACCCTGGGCGGCAAGGCTGACATTTCTCCCGAAGCGACCGTGTCCGGCGATATTCAGCAGACTGGCTTTGGCAACCTCGGACTGCACTTGCCCAAGTGGCTGCAGGATTGGCTGACGCAATGTGCCCTCAAGCTCCGTCCGCTCTCCTGCTCCGTGCCGTGGGTCTGGTGGGTGGCGGGCCTCTTCTTCCTGCTCTACCTGCTGACGGCGCTGGTGCTGGGGCGTCCGGTAAGCGCCTGCCTGAAGCACTTGGAGGAAACGCCGACCACGAGTTTCTTGATCGGCTTGCTGGGGAAATTGCTCTTTCCGTTGGTCCTCGGCCTCTTCGCCATCACCGGCATTGGGCTGCTGGGAATTCCCTTCCTGCTGGCGGCGCTGGTGATCGCCGTGCTCATCGGCAAGGTGGCGCTGTTTGAATGTTTCGGCCGGCAACTGGGGCGCTGGTTCAAATACGAGCCGCTGCAACGCCCGCTGCTGGCGTTTCTCACCGGTTGGATGCTGATAACCACTCTCTACCTGGTGCCGGTGGTCGGGTTGGTCACGATGGTGCTGACGGCAATGTGGGGCTTCGGCGCGGCGCTGCAAGCGGCTTTCGCCGTCACGCGCCGCGAGAAGCCTCCGCAAAACCCGCCGCTCGCGCCGGCCACGCCCTGGCCCCCCGCCGCGCCGCCGCCGGGGCAACCGCTGGTGGCGCAACTTGCCGCGCTCCAACTCACTCATGCCGAACAACACGCAGCCCCGATGACGGCACAACCGCTGGCGGCGGGCGCGACGGGTGAAGCGGCTGGTCCGTCCGTCGTGGGAGGCGTTCCGCCTTGGCCGACACCTGAGCCGCAGCCGGTGCCACCGCCGTTTCCCGCCTCGCCCGCGCCGATGCTTGCGACGCCCGAGGCGTTGCTGTTTCCTCGGGCGGGCCTGTCGCGACGGGTTGCGGCGGCCTTCCTCGACACCGTGCTGGTCGCCATGGTGGGCGGTCTCAGCGGCTTGATGAACCTGGGGCCGTCGCCTTTCATGATGATAACGGTGGCGTACTACACCGCCATGTGGACGTGGAAAGGCACCACCGTCGGCGGGATCGTGTGCGGGTTGAAAGTCGTCCGGCTCGACGGCCAACCAGTGACGTGGGTGGCGATGCTGGTGCGTTCGCTGGCGGCGTGGTTTGGGGTCGTGATGATGTTCCTGGGCTTCCTCTGGATCGCCTGGGATCCCGAACGGCAAGGCTGGCACGACAAAATCGCCGGCACCGCCGTGGTGAAACTGCCGAGCGGCACGCCGCTGGTGTGAGTGTGAAGCGGATTATTTCGCACTCCCAGTCCTTGGCGGAGCGGTAGGGAGAGGCTCCTGCCGAGCCTTTCCCCCCCCCAGCTCCGCAGGAGCGTCGCCCTGCCGTTTCGCCAAGGGTTGGGGGAACAGACGTGAATCCCGGCGGGAGAGCGGGGGTGGTTCAAAAATCACGCATGTCGGCGCGGATTTCGCGCATAGCGGCTTACTCGTGCCCGCTCCGGCAGGATGGATTGGCTGGTCTTCCCGTGAAAAGCCGACGTTTGCGGATACGCTGCTGCGGACTGGCACGGGCAAGGCTGCTCTTCAAACTCGTTCAACGACCGTATGGCGGACGGGTGCCGGGGCACCCCCCCCCCCCTCAGCCGGAAGTCGGCGAACGATGGAGCCGCGTATGTCAGTTGCCAAACCATTCCGCGTGGTTGATCTAGGGGCCGCGAACCTCAAGCTGGCGGAGTTTGTGGTGGGCCGGGCCGGAGGACTGCGGTTGACGAGCTATGCGCTCCGGGCGGTGCCCTCGGTCGCTGTCGGTGCGAGCGTCTTGGACGAAACGTGGCTGCGGGCGCTGGAGGCCGCGCTGGCCGACGGTGCCGCCCGCCTGCGGGAGCTCTGTTTCTGCGCCCCGGCGGCCGAAACCTTCCTCCGCTTCTTCAAGGTGGCGGCCATTCCTTCCCCCCCCCCCCAGCGGCTCGTGGAATACGAGGCGAAGCAGCATGTGCCCATCCCCCTGGCGGAGATGGTCTGGGACCACCAGCCCACCGAGAACTCCGGGCCTGGGAACTCCGAGGTGATTTTCGCCGCCGTGCGCCACAGTGTTCTCGAAACGCTCGGCACCGTGGCGGAAGGTCTTAAGCTTGAACTTGCCCTGGTCGAGGTGCCTTCCGCAGCGCTGGCCAACGCCTTCCGTTACAACTACGGCGATCTCGACGGCTGCAACTTGCTCCTGGACCTCGGCGCACACTCCACACAAGTTGTGCTCTGCGAGCCGGACCGCTTCTTCGCCCGGACGATCAACCTCGGGGCCAGCACCATCGCGCGCGAACTCGCCCAGCAGGCCCAACTCCCGCTCGCCGAGGCGGAGCGTCTGGTCGCCGAGGAAGGTTTCGTCGGCCCGGAAACGGGCGCTCCCACGGATCAACCCCGCCTGAATCTCTTGGGCAAGGCCGCCCGCCAGGTGCTTGCCCGGCTTTGCGTCCAGATCCATCAGACCCTCCAGCACTACCGTGCCCAGCATGGCGGTGCCGCGCCGGATCGGCTCTTTATTGCCGGCGGACTCGCACGGATGCCGCAACTGGCGGCATTTCTTGCTGACCGGCTCCATCCGCCCGGCGGCGTGACCCTGTTCAACCCGCTCCGCAACGTGGAGTTGGACCCGTCGCTGGATTCGGAGCCGCTCGCGGCGGTGGCGCACAACTTGGGACTGGTCGTCGGGACCGCCCTGCGCCGCGCCGGGCGCTGTCCTATCGAGCTGGATCTCCTTCCGCCAGCCATCCGCCGAAGGCAAGACCTCCAGCGCAAACTGCCGTGGGCCTTGGCTGCCGCCGCCGCCGTCGCGCTGGCGCTGTTGTCTTTCGGTCAGGCGGCGCAAATCAAGGTGCAACGGCAGGAAGATGCTCTCGGTTTGCTCACTGCGGAGCTGACCCGGCTCCGGCATGACCGGGCGCAATTCACTGCCGCGCTGGCTGCCCAGAACGCCGTCACCCGTCAACTCGACCAATACCTGGACTGGCTTGCTGACCGCCGATACTGGGCCGACCTGGCCACGGAAGTGAATGCCTTGTTGGGAGCAGTGCAGACCAAGCAACAGGCGAAGCTCTCGCCACGAGCCGAAATCTGGTTGGAGCGCTGGGTGCCCGTCCTGCCGCTGGACGCAAGGCTGAGTCCTGTCGCCAGCGCGGCACCCGCCGCCGCCACGGAAATCACCCAGCTCAAGCTGGTTTGCCGGGCGCGCGACCTCTCGTCCGTCCGCCCTGAGGCCAATGCCTTGCTGGCGTTTGCGATTAAAGACGCCTTTAGCGCCAGCGCCAGCTTCTTCACCGTGGCCAGCGTGTCCAACCGCATCAGCGACGACCGCGACCGGACGTTCAAGTTCGAAATCACGCTTCAACTCAAACGGCCGATGAAGCTTTGATATGCGCCGCCCTACCCGCCATTTCTGGCTGCCGCTCTCCGGGGTTCTGGCCTTGGCCCTGCTCGTCGTCCCGGCGGTGTGGCTCGCGCGAAACCTGGTGAAAAGCCACGCGCTCACCGGGCAGGTTCGCGAGGCCCGACAACAGCTTCATGCACTCGCCGCCCAGCGACCGTTTCCATCGGCGACCAACACGGCCGTTGTCCGCGCTGCCACCGCGCAAGCTGGCGAGTTGCTCGCACAAGTGCGCACCCAGTTTCAACCGCTGCCCGCCAGCCGTCTCACCGGACGCGAGTTTCAAGAGTATCTTGAAAACCGGATCGCGGCGCTCCGGGAACAGGCCGGGACGGCGGGCCTGCGGTTGCCCGATAAGTCTGATAGGAATTACGGCTTCACCCTCCGCCGCCAGCGCCTCCAGGTGCCGTTCACGCCCGAATCCGCGGCCGCACTCAGCCAGATGCTCGCGCAGGTCGATTGGCTGTGCGGCACGCTTTTCACGGCCCATTGCGACCTGATCGAGTTCCGCCGTCCGCGTCTGCCCAGCGACCCCACCAGCCCACGGGCAGAGTTAGCCCACTGTGGAACCGCGACGAACCCCGTTGCCCGCGCCTTGCTTGCGTCCTACCGCGTCGCGGTGGGATGCTCCAGCGCCAACCTGGCGGGCGTGCTGGACAGCTATGGCAATGCCCCGCACGGCGTCATCGCTCGCGTGCTAAGCGTCGAACAAGGGGAGCGGATTGTGCCACCCGATCGCCCGGCGGGATCGCCCGTCAGGGGGCGGCCTGCGTCCCAGCACCAGCAGAGAGAAAGCGCGTTGAAAGTCACATTCCAGTTGGATTTCGTAACCGCTCAGGACTGATATGAAAACGCCGCCCACTTTCTCCCAAATGCTCGCCGAACGATCCGCTCAACTGGCCTGTCTCCTCGCGCTGGGACTCTTCGCCACGGGCCTCGTGGCGTGGTGGAATGCCAGTCGCGTCCCCACCGGCGACACCGCTGCCTTCCTCGCTTCGCTGACGAACCCGCCGCCGCCCATGATTCACGCCCCCGATTTTTCCGCACGGCAAGCGGCGCTCGCCGCCGGCACTCAGCCCGTCCGTGCCGTACTCACCGGCCCGCATGACCTCTTTGCTCCCACTCACACGGCGACGGTGCCGCGTGGGGATTCGCGCTGAGGTGAAGTTCGAAGTCCGAAGTCCGCCTATCCGGTTGGTTGACAAATGGGGCAAACGCAGAGACAT
>CAINDV010000038.1 GCA_903847485.1 uncultured Verrucomicrobiota bacterium | reverse complement strand
GTTATGCTCAGGTGTATATACGCCACGCAATTGGCGACGGTGGAACGATCCATCCGGGACACCGTGGCGTCCTGGTCTAACGAAAAGGTAAAGCAATTCTGCGTCGCCAAATATAAACTTCACTAGGACGTCTACTATAGGCAAGATCGCAGGTGTGTCCTGGGGCACGCCCACCGAGTTCAAATACCGCGGCTGCACCATTCTTGAGGATCAGATGCCGAAGTGGAAGCCCAGCATGATCAACGACGCATTCGTGCAGGATGACCTTTACGTCCAGATGACCTTCCTGCGCACCATGGAACAGTATGGCCTCGACTGCTCCATCCGCCAGGCAGGCATCGACTTCGCCAACAGCCGTTATGACGTGGCGTGCGCCAACAACGTCGGTCGCGAGAACATGCGCAAGGACGGCATCGCGCCGCCCGACTCCGGTCACCCGAATTTCAACAAATGCTCGACGGACATTGATTACCAGATCGAGTCTGATTACTCCGGCTTCATCGCCCCGGGCATGCCCAACGTCCCCATCGCCATGGGCGAGAAGTTCGGCCGCATCATGAACTACGGCGATGGTGTTTACGCCGGCCAGTTCATGGGCGCGATGTATTCCGAGGCCTTCTTCGAGAAGGACATCGTCAAGGTCATCGAGGCCGGCCTCAAGGCCATCCCCGCCGAAAGCCAGTATGCCGAGGTCGTGCGCTTTATGTTGAAGTGGTCCAAAGAGTGCCCGACCTGGCTGGAGTGTTGGCAGCGCTGCGAGGACCGCATCCGCAAGAACCACGAATACAACAAGGCCCCCACGGCGCTTGACGGCGTCGAGTGCAAGATCAACGCCGCCTACGTCCTCATGGGCCTGCTCTACGGCAAGGGCGACCTCCGACCATACGATGAAAATCGCCTGCCAGTGCGGTCTGGACTCCGACTGCAACCCCTCGAGCGCAGGTGGCGTCCTCTTCACCACGATCGGCTTCTCGAAACTCCCCGAGCGCTTCACCAAGGAACTCAATGAAACGACCATTTTCAGCTTCACCGCCTACAACGTGCCGAAGCTGTTGGATGTGTGCGAGAAGCTGGCCCGCCAGGCGATCGTGAAAGAGGGCGGTAAGATTGAGAAGAACGCCAAGGGCGAAGAGTTTTTCCTGATCCCCGTCAAAGCCCCCAAGCCCAGCAAGCTGGAGTTGGCCTGGGCCCCGGGCCCTATCGCCGGGAGCAAGTTCACCGAGGCCGAGATGGCTCAGATCACCATTCCCGGATCCGCCAAAGGGATGAAAGCCGCCCTCGATAAAGTGGCTCCCGGTTGGTCGATCGTCAATTGTAATAGCTATATGGATCCCGGCCTGCGCCCCGAGGAATTGGGACGCAAGAATGTGCTCGCCACCTACCCGAAGGAACCAGGTGTCCCGTGCGTGCTCAGCCGCAAGGTCGACATCCCGGCCGGCAAGAAGACGACGCTCAAGCTCTCCGTCGGTCATCACCCGCTGGGCGACTGGGCTCTGGTGGTCAATGCCGACGGAAAGGAACTGCTCCGCAAGTCGGTTGGGAAATCCACCGCGACCAACGGCTGGCTCGATGTGTCCGTGGACCTCTCCGAGTACCAGGGCAAGAGCATCCTTCTGGAACTCCTCAATCAGCCCACCGACTGGAACTTCGAGAATGGGTACTGGGAGAAGATTTCGATTGAAACCAAGTGATAATAACGAACAGAGAAAGAACATAAAATATGAAGCGAACAATGACAGTAACAGTGTTGGGAATTTTCTGCTGCCGCCTGGCGCTGATGGCGGGTGACGTGGAGAAGGCGGGCGCGGAGATGACAGCCGGAGAGCCGCTCTGGAACTCCCAGGCGAGTGACTTTGAACCGGTGCTCTTCATCCAGGAGGAGGGCAAGCAATTGGCCACCGGCAAACTGCTGTTCACTCCCAGCGAGAAATTCAGGATCACCCATCCGGATCGGCTGATGCAATATGAAGAGGGCAGGGATTACACCTGGAAGCCGGGTACGAATGTCATCGAATTGACGTTGACTTCGCGGATTCCGTTCAAGACGGCTGCGCAGATGATGCCGCCGAAGGGAAGCCCGAACATGTTCGCCACGGTCCTGCATTCCGAAGGCCATTTCTTCCATGATCTGCAGGTGCAGGTGTCGTATTGGCATAAGACCGACTCCTGGCCCGTGCCGTATAAGCAGCACCCCGAACAGTTGACGCGCGTCCTGGCCAAGCTCAGGGCCAAGCAGCCGATCAAGCTCGTGGCCCTCGGAGATAGCATCACGCAGGGATTCAATGCTTCAGGATTCAAGGAATCCTATGCGCCGCCCTATCAGCCCTGCTATCCGCAACTGGTCGCCAACACGCTTCAGAAGCGTTTCGGTTCGACGGTGACGCTGGTCAATTTCGGCGCCGCCGGCGCGGAAGCCGGCTGGGGGGTTGAGATGGTTCCCAAGGTGACGGAGCAGAAGCCGGACCTGGTCATCCTCGCTTTCGGGATGAATGACGGCGGCGGTTACGATACGAAGATGCTCAAAATGCGCAATAATGTCATGGCCGCCAACCCTGACGCCGATATCGTGCTGGTCGCCCCCATGACCATGAATCCGCTCTTTGCCGGCGCTGAGGGCTTCCTCTGGAAAGCCAAGTTCTTAGGCGGGCTGGTGACCAATAATGTGGCGCTGGCGGATGTGACGACGCCCTGGATTCAAGTCCTCAAGAAGAAGAATTTCTCCGATGTGAGCGGCAACAACGTCAACCATCCGAACGATTTCGGGCACCGTCTCTATGCCAATGTCATCCTGGAGCTGTTCCCGCTGACACCTGAAACCAGGAAGTAAGAGATATTTGCCCGATGAAAGGCAACGACCATGAAACGTGAGCTGACTCTGATTGCAGTAATGATGGGACTGCTCGCCGCGGACATGACGTGTGCTGGGGACCCTTTGGCGCAGAAATTCGCCGCGCCCCCGGCGTCGGCACGTCCATGGGTCTATGCGTTCATCGTGGACGGCAACCTTTCGAAGGAGGGGATCACCGCGGATCTGGAAGCGATGAAGCGTGCCGGGATTGGCGGGTTGCTGGTGTTTGATGGAACTCAGCAGATGCCGCCCGGCCCGGCCCGGTTCATGAGCCCGTTGTGGCTGGAGCTTTTCAAGCACCTGGTCGCTGAAGCCAAGCGGCTGGGCCTGGAGGTGAGCATTAACAATGACGCCGGCTGGGCCGGCAGCGGAGGCCCCTGGAATACGCCCGAGAATAACTGTCAGCGCGTGGTGTGGACCGGCATGCAGGTCACCGGACCGAAGCAGTTGGATGCCCCGGTTCAGCGGCCTTTCATGAATTTGAATCACTACCGCGATATCGCCTTGCTGGCCTATCCCACGCCCAAAGGCGATGAGGACGGCAAGGGCTATCGCATCGAGCATTACGGTTCCACAAAGAGTTTTGGCGGGCAGGAAGACTACAACGATTCGGTCGGCCAGCCCCGGCGGGTGTTGACCAATCCCAACTGGCCGGTGATTGATTCCGCGCTGTGCGTGGCGCGGGACACCATCGTGGATTTGACAGGTAAGCTCGATGAAAATGGCAACCTGCAGTGGAATGTGCCGGCGGGCAATTGGACGATCCTGCGGTTTGGCCACACGCCGACCGGCGTAAGAAATCGGCCCACAACGCCCGAGGGCGAAGGGTTGGAGTGTGACAAGTTGAGCAAGGCCGCCATCGATGCGCATTTCGCTGGCTTTGTGCAGAAGCTGATCGACGCGGTGGGCCCGGAGGCCGGGAAAACCTTCGGTGCCACGCATATCGACAGTTGGGAAGTGGGCACGCAGAATTGGACGCCGCTGATGCGTCAGGAATTCCTGAAGCGTTGCGGCTATGACCTGCTGCCGTTCCTGCCGGTGCTCACCGGGCGGGTGGTGGACAGCCTCGAAGTTTCCGAACGCTTCCTCTGGGATTTCCGCGAAGTCATCGCCCAATTGATGGCAGAGAATTATGCCGGGCGGCTGCGCGAGCTGGCCCACAAGCACGGGATGCGGTTGAGCATCGAGGCCTACAACGGCATCTGCGATGAATATCGCTATGCCGGGCAGGCGGATATGCCGATGGGCGAGTTCTGGATGCACAATGCCGCGTTCGGGCCTGAATGGGTGCCGCGCATGGCCTCGGCGGCCCATACCTACGGCAAGAATATCGTGCCTGCAGAATCCTTCACCAGCGGCGATGACCGCTGGACGTTCCATCCCGCGACGTTCAAGATCGCCGCCGACTGGGCGTTCAGCGAGGGCATCAACCGCCTGGTCTTCCACCGCTTCGTAATGCAGCCGTGGACCAACCGCGCGCCGGGCGTGACGTTCGGCGTCATCGGCTCGCATTTCGACCGTACCCAGACCTGGTGGGAGCAGTCCCGCGCCTGGAACGACTATCTGACGCGCTCCCAATTCCTGCTGCAGCAGGGCGTGTTCGTGGCTGACATCTGTTTTCTCGCGCCCGAAGGCGCGCCGACGCAGATCGACTATCTCATACCCCACACGCAGCGGGGCGGCGAATGGCCGGAGCGGCCCGGTTACAACTTCGATGGGTGCGCGGCGGAAGTGCTGTTCAAGCGCATGACTGTCAAGAACGGGATGCTCACTCTGCCGGAAGGCGGGCAGTATCGCCTGCTGGTGTTGCCTTCCTATAATGCCGATAATCAGCCGGTGTCGATTTACGGCGGCTACGATGGCGGCCAGTACGGCGGTTCTATCTTCCAACGCCCCATTCCCGCGTTTGAAACCATGACCCCGGCGGTGCTGCGGAGGATCAAGGAGTTGGTCAAGGACGGCGCCACGGTGCTCGGCACGCGGCCGCTGAAGTCGCCTAGCCTGATCGGCTATCCGGAATGCGATGCGGAGATCCAGCGGCTCGCCGACGAACTGTGGGGTAAAGACGCCGGCGCTTCTGGATCCGGCGAGCATGTGTTTGGCAAGGGTAGGGTGGTCTGGGGCAGCACGCCGGAGAAAATTTTTGCCGGCATGAACGTGCCGCCCGATTTTGACATGGAGCCTGGCCTGAAAGGCAGGGTCGGGTTCGCCCACCGGCGCACCGTGGATGGCGCCGACATCTATTTTGTCGCAAACAAGATGAATGATCCCGTGAGAGGCGCGTGCCTCTTCCGCGCGAGCGGCAAGCGGCCGGAGCTGTGGCGGCCGGAGACGGGGCGTATCGAGCAGACGGCGGCTTATAGCGAGACCAACGGTTGTGTAAGCGTGCAGCTAATGCTGGAGCCAACTGAGTCGGTCTTCGTGGTGTTCAGGGAGAGAAGCCAAAAGTCAGTAGTCAAAAGTCAGAATATGTCTGAAAAGAATTTCCCGGAGCTGAAGCCCGTGCAGGAGATCGCCGGGCCGTGGGAACTGTGTTTTCCGCCGAACTGGGGCGCGCCGGCGAAGGTGACGCTGGAGAAACTGATTAGGGGGTGTCCATCTGAGTGCGGTAGGTACAAGATGTGGGGGTGTCGACGCAACCACTGGCGCCCCGCCTCAAAGCTGGGCATGACTATCCGGCCAATGACGCGGAACTGCGGGCCTG
>CAINDV010000037.1 GCA_903847485.1 uncultured Verrucomicrobiota bacterium | reverse complement strand
TGATCTGATTGTCAAACTGATCGGCGACACGACGACCGCCACGGGTTTGAAGGTCCGGGCGGCCTTGGACACCGACCGCTACGAAAGCGGCCTCAAAGTCACCGACAAGGAACTTGAGGCGGTACGGATCCAGCGGGACGACTTCCATGGCGAGTGGAATTATTCAGTGTTACCGCGCAAGACAATTGACTACGTTATCCGTGCGCGCCTCCTAAGCGGCGGTCAATCTCGGCGTAATCGAAGTCCGCAACCAGCGTCGGCTCGTGCGGGCCGACGTATGCGGTCATGCCATCGGGTATGAATTCGCTCATTACCGTAGGCGGCGAGTCTCCCGCCAAAAAGCAAAACGCCGCAACTCCCGGCCTTGGAGAGTCGCGGCGTCGCCCCCTGCCGCTGAGCCGACCGGCGTCAGCGGCAGGAAATTTGTTAGCCTTCCGCGAACTTTGCGGACTTGGCGAAAGTCTCAATTTCTTATTCGACGCCGGCCAAGTCTGATTGCGCTTGCTCCAAAAGTGATTTGAGCTTCGGGACAAACTGCGCCGCGTGCGCCAATTCGGGCCGGATTTCAAATTGCCGCCAGAAGTCATGCGGATTCGGTGTCAATCCATTGCTGCTCGCATTGAAAACCCGCGCCACCATAGTGTCAAGGTCGGCAACGAAACCTTCCTGCTGACTGAGCAGAATGGTGCCACGCGCAACGGACTCAGTAGCTGATCGTGCCGGCGAACCAATGCGCCGAATGTTTGGTTGATCGCGTCCAGTGAGTTTTTCACCGGGGCCAACTTTAGCGCCTCGGCTTCGGCGGCAGCCTGAATCTCGGCTTGCTTGACGGTCAAAGCTTCGGCCTCGCGTTGAAGGTGTTCTTCCTGCCGCGCAATGACAGCGGCGACTTGTTCGGCGTGGGATTTCATTTTGTGGGTGATCATAACTTTGGTTGTGGTGACGGTTACTTGGGCAGTCCGCCTTGCGTGCGGGTGTTGCCGTTCAATTCGAGGTCGCAAATTTGGCCGCCGTTCACGCAGAAATTCATTTTCGCGGACACTGGCAGCGCGTTGAAATCCGCGTGCGCCAGCCTGCCGCCGTCGGCGGCGTACTGGCGACGGCCATCGGGCGGCAGTGCGAGAAATTTCGCGAGGGATTTGACGTTTGCGGTAGCCACCGGGGCCGGCTCGGCAGCCAGAGCAGGGGCAGCGGAGACAACGCGGGCGGCCTGCATGGCTTCAAGCTCGCGGATTCTGGCGTTGCTCTGACCAATGTTGAAAATGGCTTCGCCTTTCGGCAAACCAAGCGCGGCCTCCAGTTCGCCAATGCGAGCGGCGGCTTGCTTGTAAGTGAGAAACCGCTTGCCCGCAGGCGGCGGAGCGGTTCGGTTCAACGTGTCGAGAGTTTCTTTGAGAATACGCAACTTGCCGCAAGTCAACCGGCAGTTGACGGCGAGCCATAGAGCGCAATGGCGCGGCGGTAGTGCTTGTGTGCGGCCTGCCTGCTGATCTTGTGTTCGCGTGCCACGTCGGCAAGCGTGCCTGTGCCAGTCAGGATATGCGCCAACACGGCGGCGCGGACGGTGAAGGTTCTGCCGAAGTATTGCTGTCCCCGGGGGTCTGATAGCCACGCGGTCAGATTGGCGTTTGGATTGGTTCTCATAACACAAGGCGCGATTCAACCGGCGCTAGGCCGTCTGGCTTGGCCGTGGCGGGCCTTTTGGCGCTCGGTTGGGTCAAAGTAGCGGTCGGCGAGTGGACGCGCCAGGAACGGCAGCAGGGCCGCGTCAGCAGGCGGCAAGCGCGGCCTCAATGGCGCGGCGCAGTCCCTGCCGGCGCCGGGTGCAGGTTGCCAACACCCATTGCAGATACTCAGGGTCTTCGCGCTCAATGGCGGCGATGCTCGCTCCCTTGTATTGGCCGAACGGCATGACCTTGGCCGGCAGCCGGGCGGACGTCGTTTGGCCGAGGATGTCCTCAGCAGTGACGCCGCTGGCTCGCCAATTCCGAATCAGCATGACAGCGGCGCTTTCCGCTTCACCATCCGTCGCGGCGGTGTCGAGGGCCAGGCGCAGAATTTTCTCGGCTTGGGGATTCATGGTTGGCGAACGCTTTTCCGGGCTGTCATTTTCCCCCAGTGCCATGTGCCATATCCTAAAGGTATATGGGAATGGCGCTTAGATAAGCCGTAAAGCTATGCATAGAAGCAATTTGCAAACGGCCATGGTTTGGCCGGATTGTGGTCTGTTCCAGCGGGCCACCGAACCGCCAGTAAGCGAACCGCTTGATGTTGCGGGCGATTTGAAGCCCCGCGTCGAGGAGCACGTCACGACACCGAAATAGCCAGAGGAAGCAGGACGTTTTTGCTTGGGCTTAACTAAGCGCCATTCAGGTATATGGCATTATGGCACAACTTTCATTTTCTGAGTGTCACCGGCTGCCAATTTCCGCTTGTGGCGCTTTCCATGATTTTTCCCGCAATTTGAAGCTCCCGGCGGAGCCGGAAATACGTCCTTTTGGACACTCCATTTCCTTCGGCGCGGGCTTGCCATTCTTTGCCGGAAAGTCCGCTTGCTGGGAGCAGTTTGAGCAAGTCCTCTGGCAGGTGCTCGGCCTTCCGTCCGCCAGCTTGTTTGAGCTTGGCCGGGTCCAAGTCGGCGGCGCGGGCCATAAGTGGAAACTGCCAGCGGACGGCGAAAGGCGCGACAGGCGCGAAGTTGCGCAGGATAGGTTCGACGGTAAAAGCATCGTCGGCCTCGTGCTTGGTAAAAATGAGCAGGCTGTCCGGATCGCGGGCGAAGACTCCGCTCCGCTGATACGGTCAATGGCTTCCTTCCCGGAAGCGTTGCCTTTGGCGAAGTGTGCGCCGAAAACGATAGCTGCCTGAGCTTCGGTCGCCAGTTGCTCAAGCGAATTGAGAAGCTTGCCACGTCGCCAGCGGCGTTTTCGTCGGTGCCGCCATAGAGCTTATAAATAGGATCAAGGACAATGAGCGCGAAGCCTTCCCGGCGTGCCCGTGCGATGAGCTTGGGAACCAGAACGCGGAAGTCGGCGGCGTGCCCGCGCAAATTCCAGACGTGCAACTCTCCAGGTTCAAGGCGAAGTCCTTTGGTCGTGGCCACGGCGGCAACGCGCCGCTGCCAGGCGTGGCTTTGGATCTCGAAGTTGACGAATAGAACCTCGCCTTTCACCGTGGGGAAGCCCAGCCAGTTTGCGCCGGTGGCGACGGATACGGCCAGGTCGAGCAGGCACCAAGTTTTGAAGCTCTTACTTGACCCGCCGAAGGCCAGCTTGCTGCCTCGGTGAATTACTCCGGCAACCAGTTCCGCCGGGGCCGGGATAGGCTCGGCCAGGAACTCGGAAGCGTCGGTTATGTCTGGCAGTGAGCCGGGGCCAGCCATGCCATCGGCCAGGGCGGCGAACTCCACCGGCAGGCGGCGGAGTAAGTCGGGGACGCTGTCGGGGTTGGCTTCGGCGGCGGCGGCGGCTTCGGAAAGCAGCGTCCGGGCGCGGCGGGCCTGATAGGCGGGCCACAAGTCGGCGGCGTCGAGTTCCGCCAGGGCAACCGGCAAGTCCTCGTCCAAGAGTTGCAAGGCCAAAGCGCCAAGCTCTGGCTCGCCGGCGTCCAGTAACTCCTTGCGGACGTGGAGCGGTGACGCTTCCTTGCCGTCGCGGCGCACCCGAAAGACAACGCGGGAAATGCGGCCGTAACGCTGGTCGTCGAAACTGTCCGGCGAGCGTTCTAGGAGCCGGGACAGCATCGGCGGCAGCTTCTCTCCGCCGTGGTTCACAAGGCAGGCGATAACACCGCTCTCCTTGGTTTGAAGGGCCTCAGCGGCGCGGCTGGCCGGGGTTGGTTTTGGTGATTGGCGCGTGCTCATAAGTCGGAAACCATTTCCAATAGCTGATTGCCCAGCCGGGCGCGGATGCTGGCAATGTCTTTCTTCTCTTCCGCTTCGCGCTCCTGCACGACGTTCAACTGGTCAACGTCTATCGCCTCAAGAATCGTATTGCGCACACACTTGCGCAGAACACTCGCCTCTAAGGCTTCGACCTCCCAGCTAAGTGTTGTTCCGGTGCGCTTAACGTATTCTCGGTAGCGACTGCTCGATTCCTTCGCCGGGTTGCTCGGTAGCTTGTGTTCCGCAACCTGCTCTAGCGTGGTGGCGGGCCGGACGGCTTTAACCTCGACGCCATGCCGATCTCTCAGACTGCGGAAAGCATCGTCGGGCAGATTCAAGCCTTCGGGGTCGTGATCGCTGACGATAATCAGGATGCACTTGGGCGGTTTCGGGCCGGCGTGATTCTCTACCTTGTCGCGCCAGCGTAGCTCTATCTCGCGCCACAATGACGGGCCGCCGTAGCCGCGCAGCGCGGTAATGGGGACGTGGAATTTCGCGGCGATGTCCTTGACGATATTGAGCAGCGTGTTTTTCTCGACGATCAACTGGACGTGATTCGGCTGGCCTTCCATCCGGTCGCGGGTGTAGCCGGTGAGGAATCCATCAACCTCGCACTCGATGAAATCGGCGGGGTTGGCGTAACTGTGATAGGTCTTCGACTCCCGCGTCGCGTCGTCAATAGAGTTCCAAGGAACGCTTCCTTCGTAGCGGGCCGACACCAGGAGACGACTCAGCTTTCCGTAAAAGGGGGTGTCCATCTGAGTGCGGTAGGTACAAGATGTGGGGATGTCGACGCAACCACTGGCGCCCCGCCTCAAAGCTGGGCATGACTATCCGGCCAATGACGCGGAACTGCGGGCCTGGTTCCCTGATGATGCCGCGTGCCTGGACTGTCTGGAGTGGCTGCGTTGGCCGACGGGCTTCGTTGGCCCGCAGTGCAAG
>CAINDV010000036.1 GCA_903847485.1 uncultured Verrucomicrobiota bacterium | reverse complement strand
GCAACAGATAGTGGTTTCATCCCAGCCCATTTCACTCGAAAACACGGGATGGGTCTAGCAAAAAGTGCGAGCCCTGTGGTTAGGGCCCACTCCCGATGCATATGAAAATGCCGTGGTCCCGGCTGGCTTCGTGGACGATTTGCAGTTGGCAGGCCGCGCCCAGGATCGTCTTGAGGTCGAAGCCGTTGAGTTCCTCCGCCGTGAACTTGCGGCCTCGCCAGGCTTCCAGATCGCTGCGGAGGTTGGCCTTTTCGGACAGGCTGAGGGTGTAACACTGCGAGATGGCGCGAGGCAGGTTCACCTTCTTGCCGTCACGCTCGAAATCACCCCGCACTTCCGGGATTTCCCATTGGAGCAGCACCTTGCGCCGCTCATTGCCATACACCGGGCTGGTGTGGGTGCCCAAATCAATGACGGCGTAACACGTCGCCACATAGACGCCCTCGGGAATTGGTACGATGCCGGGGCCGCTGTTTTCTTTCGCTGTCAGTGCCATACTGTCTTTCCTTTCGCTGATTGCTGTTGGATTCCGTGGTCTCTGCCCAGCCTCCGCCACACGGCGGGCCGGGAAATCGTGTGTCAATGCGCCATGCTCCCGCGCCGCTCCATCGCCCAAGTGAGTATTCCCAAGGCGTCCGCCGTCTTGAGCGTCACCGGCAGCGCTGGAAACCGCCGGGCCATCTGCTCCTTGATTGCCCGCTTCCGCTCCGGCTTGTCCGCCGGCAGCGTGCCCAGGGCTTTCTGCCACACACCGGGCGCGACTTGCTCGGTAGGCAACCCCAGCGCGTAGAGGATCGCTTCCAAGTGCCCGCAATGCCGTGCGAACGTCACCGCGGCCGGGCCGGAGTTTCCGGGCATGTAGCTGCCCGTCCGCTCCATCACAGCCACAAGCCCGGGCAGTTCCGCTGCCAGCGCCCGAAGCCGGTCCGCCTGCGCGCTCATGCCGTCCGGCATCGGTTCGCAGCGAGCGATGCCGTCCGCGTCCATCCACGCCAATCCGCCGGCCGCGCCGGGGTCAATTGTCACGATGCTCGTCATATCGTCATGCTCTCCTTCGGTTCGCCTGGCGCCGGTGGGGCGGGCTGGCCCTTGGTCCACTGAAAGAACGCCGCCGCATCCCGCGCCGCGTCTTCGAGGCCGCGGAGTTTGCGGACCGCCTCCTGCACGCGGTCGTACCGGCCCGCCTGGTCGGGCGGGGTCAAAACCTGCTCCCATTGCCAGAGCAGGCAGTCCAGCGCCGCTGCGTGCTCGTGTGCCGCCGGCGTTGCCCACTGCGGCACCGCCTCGCCATAGCGGGCGGCCTGCGCCAGAATCCAAGCTCCCACGGCCACGGGCTGCCGCGTGAAATGGCTCACCAGCAGTCCGGCGTCGCGCTCCAACAACCGGGGTTCGAGCAGGCTGACGGGAAGCTCCCGCGTCGGGGCCAAACCCCACCGCTGCTGGGCCGGCCCGTCCTTTTCAGGAGCAACCCCACCCGATTCTCCCAACTCTCCCGATTGTCTCGCCGTGGGTTCTTCGCCCAGCCGATTCGCGCCTTGCGGATTGTCACCCACCCGATTCACCCGATTGTCCCGATTGTCTGCCCCGCCGTCGCCCGTTTCGGGCAGAGAGTTGGGAGAGTTGGGAGAATCGGGTGGGGCAAAATTCGCCGAGCGTTGGCGCGCGGCTCGGATTTCCTCCAATCGGGCGATGGGATTCATGGCTTGCCGCCCTCCTTCGGCGGGTTGGGGTGGAGGTAAAACAGGCAGTGCTGCTGCCCCTTGGCCGCGCCCGGCAGCGTGATCGCGTCGGACAGCCAGCCCTTGGTCGAGAGGATTTCCAGGACGCGCCGGGCTTCCTCCGTGTCCTCGATGCCCGCCCATCCGTACCGATGAACATCCTTAGGTTTCACGGCTTCGACTCGGCCCAAGCCCTCCCGCTCCCGCTCAGCCCGCAGCTTCTCCCGCCGCTCGTCCAGTGCCCGCCACAGGACACGCGCCTTGGCGTGATCGGGTGACTGCCCCATCAGCCCGAACGCTCGTTTGCCGTGTGACAGCAACGCCAGCGTGACCATGTAAGCGGCGTCAATCTCTCCGGCGTCCATCGCGCCCAGTGGCAGCCCCTCGGCAACATGCCGGACCGCCCGAAAGATGCCGGCGATTCGGGCGACGCGCTCCGGGAGCTTCACCAGGTATTGGATGAAGGCCGGCGGCATGATCCCCGCCGCCTGCTCGGCTTCGCGGGCCAGTTCATCGTGATAACCGCGCCACCGCTCGAAGCCGTCAGGCGTCAGGCCGATCAAATGCGGGGCCGGCGTTCCGTCCGGGTATGCTGCCCACGGCAGGTCGATCAACTTGCGGATGGCGTCGCGATATTTCCGATCCGTAGCTGGCGGGATGCTGGCCACTCGATAGTGACCACCAGTCGAGGAGGGGCAGACGAAATCCCAGCGGGCGAGGAATCCACTCTCCCGCATCTCGGCCGATTCGCCCAGGGTGCGCAGCGTGTCCGGCTGGGTCATCACCAGCGCCGCCAGGACCGGCTCCGGCAGTTCAATGGGCTCACGGTCTGCGCTGGCCCGATCGCAGCGCCAGTAATCCGCGGAGTAGGCCGCCAGCCACAGGGATAGGTCCGCCTCGCCGCTCTTGGTGTAACGGCCGCCGGCAATCTGAAATACCTTCCGCCCTTCACTGGTGAACACGCCCAGGGCGCCACCGTTGTCGCGCATCAACCGGGCGATGGCTTCGGGCGTGGAGTCGTTGACCAGCAGCACCGGCGGCATGGGTTTTTCGGCAATGATCCGCTCCTGCTCCGCAATCTGCGCCTCGATCGCACGCGCTTTCTCACCCTCGACCGCGGCGGCCTGCTTCTCCAGTTCCGTCGCCCGGACCTTCGCCACCCGGGCCTTGGCCTTCCACGCCCGCAGCGCCACCACGTAAACCTCCCGCTGCTCCCACTGCCACTCCTGGAACGGCGGCAGCAACACCTTGCCCACGGGCGTCTTCTTCTCGCCGGGGGCCAGGACGGTCAGGCCGTAGAGGTTGGGAAACTGGACATGCCCCTTCTTGATTTCGATCTTCAGCTTGTTCCGCAGCGCGATGGACGCCGCGCACAACAGGCCCAAGCCGGGCAATGCGTCGCTCGTGCCGATGGTGCGGACGATCTCCTTGCCCATCTCGGCCAGGGCCGCTGGGAAAGCCTCCCAAGGCCACGGCGCCAGGGGGGCGCCCGCCGCGGAAAACGGCTCCGGCACACCCCATTCACCCGGCGGGTTGGATGGGGCGACCGTGCCGGATTTTTCCCCGCCGCCCAAAGACACAGTCGCGGCTGGGTGGTAAACCTCCCCGCTGGCAACCGCCGCCCAGGTCCGCTCCCGGTAATCTTCGCGCTCGGTCCACTTCTCCCGACTCAGCCCACTCTGCGCGAACAGTGCAAACGCCCGCCCCTTGTCCCCGCCCGTCCAGAAGCGCAGCATCCCCAGCAAGGCTGCGTCCGCGTCCGACTGGCTGCCATGGCCCGCTCCCTGCCAGTCGCCGCGCCACAGTGCGGCGAAGGTCGCGCCGTTCTTCGCCGTGCCCGCCTTCTCCACCAACTCCCGATCCGTGAGTGACGGCGGCCCGCCCGCCGCGGGAGCCGCTGCTGTCAGCGTGGTCGCCGCCGGCTCCGGATGGAAAAGCTCAGCGTGAATCGTGTTCAAGACCTCCTGCCGCTCCTCAACCGTTCCCGGCGTCCCGGCCAGTTGCCGTCCGGTCATGCAGAAGTAACGGCCCGAGTCATACATCTCCACGCCCTGGCCGGTGCTCCCGATGCTCGTGCGCCGCCGGTCGCCCGGCACCTGGCCCCGGATGATGACGTGCGCGCCGGTCCCGGACTGCGAAAGTTCGGCGTAGGAGTTCAGCCGCTTCACCACATCCCGCGCCCAAGGCTCGACGGCGCCGGTTTGCGGGTCCCGGACATGATCCAAGTCCACGCCGCAGAAGGGATCGTCGGCGGTGAACACGAAGCCGATGTCGCTGGATCCGCCGCGCTCATGGGCGGCCACAGCTTCGTCGAAGCTCGCCCACGTCGCCGCGTCCGTGCTGCTGGCGGGCCTTCCGGTCTTTGGGTCAATCGGCAACTTCGTCGGTTTGCCGTCGCGATCCACGAGTTTCCAAACCACCCACTGCGGGCGGTCGCGGAGTTCGGACGGGATCTTAGAGAAGGTTGGTTTGGTCATCGTTGTCTCTGCTCCATGCTTGAAGCACAGCGGCCTGAAGCGCGTCCTTCAGGCGTGTGTCTTGGGTTGTTAAAATCGGGAAATACCGGCCGTCCTGGCTGCGCTCTTGAGGCAGGGCGACGTAAGCCTTTTGGGCGGGCTGTTGGATGATGCGCAGGCCGCGGATCGTGATCGTCTCCCCGCCGCTGAACTGCACGTCCGCTACGGCGAAGCCTTTCAAGTTTTGCCCGCCGGCAGCCGGTGGATTTCTTTCACCGTGCAGGTCATGGTTCGCTCTCCGCTGGCAGCCCATTGCGCCGCCGATCCTCCGGCGGATACGATGCGTCCGCCAGCGCGACCAGCCGCCATTTCCAACTGCCGATCAGCCACGCCAGCCCCAGCGCTCGCTCGACGCGGAATACGATGGTCGCCGCAGCGCTGGCCAGGTGGTACGTGACGATTCTCGGCTCAGGAATTCGTTGAGTCTTCATCGCGTCTTCGCCTCCTCCCGCGCTTTCCGCTTCGCCCGCAGTTCTTCGCGCCGCGCCGCGCAAGCTGGACCGCGCAAGTATTCGAGCGCTCGGCTCAGCCGGTACCGCGGGCGCCCGCCGAAATCCTCTGAGACCGCGTTGATGCCCAGCTTCCAAAGCATCGTGTGATGCAGCCGGACTTCGGGGTGCTGGCCGAGTTCCTTGAGCAATAGCAAGCCCTCCGCGGCCTTGCCATCGTCCCCACGCCGGATCGCGTCCACGCGGGCCAGCTCCGGGGCATCGTCCGGCAGCGTGGCCAGCCACGTGATCAAATCAGCCTTCACCGCGCCCCCGCTCGCCGGGGCGCGGCTTGGCAAATTGCTTTGCGTTGCACTGCGTGTTGTCCACGAGCGCAACGATGCTCCACCTTGACCGCGAAGTGTATCTCGCGCGCTACCGCACTTTCTTGGAAAGTGCAGTATGCCGCCGCGCCCACCGAGGCCAGCGGCGGTCCAGTTCACCATCTATGGCGTTCCACGGAAATGCGCGCTTGTCCTCCGCCAATCGGTATAGCTCGTCGCGGCTTTCAGCGCGGCACTCTTTCTCTCCCCCCTTGCCGCGGTACTTGTTCTTGCGATGCGCGAGAACCGTTTGGAAACAGCGCAGTTGGCGCGGTTCGTCCTGGGTGGCTTCCCTGAGAAAGGCTTTCACTTCGGCGAGCGCCGGGAGTTGTGCTCGCCCTTTCCACGGGCACGGCTGCCAGGGACCACCATTGGCGAACCAGCCTTGCTGAAGCAGCACGATGAACTTGTTGATCTCCGCAGATTCCCGGCCGCGCGAAACTACCAAGGCCTTGGCAATGCCCACTCCCGCAGTGAAGAACCACTTCTCCAACTCAGCGTCAGTCAGTTTGCGCAATTTGCCGATGTCGAAATGCTCTGGGGCGAGGCGGTAGTTGCGAGCGGTTCGAACGCCGTCCAGTGAAGCAAGGTCAGCAACACGTTGGCGGGCGTCAAAGACTTCGATCCACTCTCGCGGCGAATGTTCACGGAGCAGGCTTTCCCTGGCCACGCTCAGAACCCGCGGCACTTCGATCTTGGGTCCGTACACGCCCCGCGCCTGGCTCAGGACATATTGGATATTGCCCAAGAATTGGGCGGTGTTCACGTCGCCCGCCGCCACCGTGTCGCGAACAGCCGCAACCACTTCGTTCAGGAGGATTTGCAGAAACACCTGCTCTCCGCCGGGAGGCTCGCCCCGGGCTAGTTGGTCCAAGATCGCAGACTTGCAACACCAGATGAACTGTTGGCAACTCATGGCCTCTTTGCTCAATCGCTGTTGCGCCAAGTAATCCATCCGGTCCTCGCGCGCGGAGCGTGGCTGGCACTTCGGGGCTTTGGGTTTTGTGCGCGGCGCGCGGGACGTGCCTCTTGGTTTTGCTTTCATGGGGTCCTTGGGTTCTTAAGCAGGGTGCTGAGTAAGACTGGCTCTAAGCCTCGGCTCAGAGGAAAAGCAGGCATAGACTGATGGCAAGCACAAATAGGCCGACGAACACGAACATCTGCCGGTTGTTGTAGAAATAGGCTCGCGGGTCCCTTTCATATTCTGTGAGAAACGCCTGCTGTGCGAGGGTTGTCACGTCGCGCAGCGGTATCTTCATCCACTGCCAGTGGTCTAACTCTAACGCTGGCACATCAATGAAGAAACATCGCCCGTCCTCGAAAACAAACGGACCTTCCTCCCCAACGAATTCCAGCAGCCGCCGCTTGGCGCGGCCCGCTGCCACCATCAGGTCATCGAAGTCCTTCGCTTTCGGTTCTCCCTGGGCCACACGCTTCCAAATGTGATTGAAACGTGATTCGGACAAGCGGGGAGGCTCGACTGGGAAGTAGTCCCCGCTCATCGCCGTGATGCGCTCGTGTAGCCGGATGTACTCGCTTTCAGTCACAGAACTTGCTGGTTAAAGTTCGATTACCACGTCATTTCATCCAGCAGCGGATTATCCGCCCAATCCATCGGCTCTGGTTCCGCGTACAGGTCCACCTCGCCATCCAGGTCACAATGGACGTCAATCTCCGTCCCATCGTCCTCCGCCATCTCGCAGAACAGGTTCAACCACTCGCTGAAATCGTCACCATACTCGAAGATGTCCCGCATGGCTTCCGTGCCCACTTCAAGCACCTTGCGGCTTTCGTGGTCCATCCCGCAGCCGCAGTCCACCGATTCCCCAGTCGTCAGCGTGAACTCGTCCGCGTTGATCTCGAAGCCCCGCCGAACCCCGGACTGGGCCTGCCAGGTCGCCAGCTCCACTCCGGCGCTGATCTCCGGCGTCACCAGCGGGAGCCGTTGCAGCGCGTGGATCACATAGGCAAGGTCATGCACCTGGGCCGGCGTCGCCCGTTGCAGCAGCGCCCGGCAGGCAGCGAGCAGGCGCGTCTGGATGGGCTTGTCCAACGGGAACAAACCGAACGTCAATGGCTGACTCTCGTCGTCAATCATAGCTTGGCGAATCCCGGCTCGAACAAGTCCAATGCTCCTCTGTCCACACGGGTGCTTCGTGCGCTTATGCTAAGTAACGTCGATATACTCATGCGCCTTCAACTTGGGCAGGCATTCACGAAGCGAGTCTTGCATCTCCTCTGAAAAGCCAGGCAAAGCCTCAGAGAGGATGCTATAGCAGTCGTCGGATTGCCGGTGTTGCTCGTCCGCCAGCAGCATGAGCACAACCCAGTACCGTTGAACTTCAGGGACAGTGCGATCCAGAATAATCGACCTGTACAGAGTGCGCCTTTGATCTGCCAGAGAGACGATGGCATGAATGGACTGCCCGAGGCTGCCACGGACGATGCCGCCTTCTTCCCCGATTGCTCCGACCAATGTAAGCACCATGTCTCTCGTCAGCACGCGCCTGAAAAGTTCCTCCGCCTTCTCCCTTACCGGTTCAGAAATAGCGTTCTGCGAGGTCCAGAAGATGTCCATGTGGCCTGGAACATGGGTCAGCCGCGTCACCAGCAACGGAAGCAAGGGATGGTTCCGGAAGTTGTTGATGCCGGCGGCCAAGTAGTACCATGTCTCAAGACGATTCCGGTGAAAGCTGAACAGCGCCCGTATGGCGTCCCGGCAGCGCGGTATGTCGTCCATGTGTGCGAAATCCGCGAGCGCCTGGCCAAAGTGAGCGTGCTGTGAAAGTTCCGTGCGGTAGGCAAGGAAATGCTCTCTGAACTCACGGAAGTGCTCCCTGTCTAGCAGTTTGTTGGGTGAAAGGTTCACCTTGTACGGGGCAGGTTCGCCGGCTGCGCTTTTCAGGAAGGCAGTCAGGTCAACCCAACGTGCGGTCTCAGATTCAGGATCAAATACAATGCCGCAGATGGGGAGAATATGAGATCGCCAATACTGCGCGTGCTTTTCATCCGGGTGCGTGACCGCAGAGTAACTTTGTTCAGGCGGCGAGTTTGACTTTGAGATAGTTGGCGTTGTTGAGGCGATCCCAGCATTCATCCCACCGGTTGCTTTTGAGCGCCAGGCGGAG
>CAINDV010000035.1 GCA_903847485.1 uncultured Verrucomicrobiota bacterium | reverse complement strand
CACCGTATCACTTGCACGGCGGAAGCTCGCGAAGTGTTCCGCCAGTTCCACAACGAAGCCGTGCGACTCCGGCGCGGTGAATTCCGGGACATTGAAGCGGAGCTTGGACGCTGGCGAGAGAACGCCATCCGCCTCGCCATCGGTCAATGCGTGGCTGATAACCTCCAAGCCCAGGAACTTACCGGCGAGCAAGCCGCGCGCGCGGTGGAGATAATGCGGTGGTGTGCCCGTTCCGCCCTACAGATCACCAATGCGGCCCGGATGCAGCGGCGAGCCGGGCGCGCGGACGAACTGCAAGCCCTCCTTGCTGGCAAGCCAGGCGGCCAGGAAACGCTCCGCAACCTCGACAGGAGCCACGGCTTCACGCCAGAGGAAGTCCGCATCCTTGCCGGGCAATTCCCGGAACGGTTCGCTGTGGAGCGCGTGGAAACCGGTGGCCGCCCCAGCGAAACCCTCCGGTTGGCAACTCTGGCGGCCTGAGAACTCCGCTGCCAAAACTGCCAAAAGTGCCAAAAGGGGTGCTTTTGGGGGTTTTGGCACTTTTGGCACTGACGTTTCGGCGGGCGCGCTCATTTCGGGCAGCTTCAAACGTAGTTGACGGCTCTGGCTGGGCGCTGCACCTTCGTCCCGATATGAAAACCGCCACCGTCAGAGATTTGCGCAACCAGTTTCCCCGCGTCGCCGCGTGGATTGCCTTAACCGTTCTTGTTTCTCTACTGCCTTCGCTGGGGCTGGCACAACTCACCCGCAACCAACGCATGGGTGCCTATGCTCCCGGCGGCAGTTATGTCCCAGAGACGGCGCAAGCAAAGCAACAACGCCTTGATGCCGCCCTCGGAGGCCATGACTACCGCAAAATCGGGGGTAGGATTCAATACATGCGAGATGTGAGTCTGTTCCGGCAATGGAAAGTCGAGAGCACGCTTCACGACGGCATTTTGATTGTTTCTGGGTACTCGGGGCGGGCTCCCCCAAACGACACCGAGCGGCGCGCAGTTAAGAATTACAGTGGTGAAGCGATTGCGGGGCGAGACCTCAACATACTGGTAAAAAGAACCGGGACATACCGCTACGGCACCGAAACCCTCGAACTGTATGACTGTGGCACCTTGCTAACCCCAGCCGAAGAGCGCGAGATAGCTGCAAACGCGAGAACTGCGCAAGAAACTGCGCAGGCAGCCGCCCAAGATAGAGCGGCTGACGCAAGGGCGACTACAGCCGAGCGCGCAAGAGTTAATGCCGAGCGCGCCTTGAAGGAGGACCAGGCCGATGCCGCGAAAGGCGACGCAGATGGGCTGGCGCGCATGGGCGTGCGCTACCGTGACGGCTACGGCGTGGAGAAGGATTTGGCCAAAGCCGAGGAGTATTTGACCAAAGCTGCCAATGCGGGTTCGCGCCATGCTGTGCGAGTGCTTGCGGAAATGAAGCAAGATGCCACACCGCCGCCAGCCAAGCCGTAGCTGGTAGCCGGCAAGGAACGCATTGAACGCCCACCCGACCCCGCGACCTCCAAACACTGGTGTATTTGGCCCAGGAAACCCCGCGAGTGTCACGAGTGTCACGTCTTGCACAGGGCCAAAGCTGGAAATTGGTGTGAACCTAATCCCGGAAGCCGTGCATGAAGAGGCGAAGGGGCTCCGCAACTACCTCCCCGCCCAAAACCTTCAAGGAGACTCCTTAACGGGGTGGGGTGCAGGGGGACGGGTGCCTGTGGGGGACGGGGACGGCGGGGAGGATACCGACGTCCATGTCCACGTCCAACCGCGCGTTCAGGACGCCGCCACGGCCAGTAGGACGCCGGGACGGGTGCAGGGGGGACGGGGACGGCGTTCAGTGTGTGCGTTCGGTGCCTATCTTGACGCCAAACCGACACTGGCAAACATAGGCGCACAAAGGCGAATTCGGGCGCACTTGTTAGCACCTACTGTTAGCAGTACGCCTTTTCAGACAGGCGAAATACGCCAAAAGGCCAATGAAACCGCACATTTTGGCCTAAAGTGGAAGAGAACGACCAGCCCGTAACACAGATCGCCCATGTGGGCGGTCGCCGTGAACTCGATTCGGTCGGCGTGGTGGGGCGAGTCTGCGAGCGAGTGACGAAGCCTGTAAAGCGGGCGCTAGGTGAGGAACCGAATCGCCGGACAGCCGGGCAGCCCCCGGACGACACGCAGATGGTTGGAGACGGAATGGCCGGAAGTCCCAACGAAGCAACCAGGGAGACCCGCCAGTGCTGGAGGGCGACTAGGGCAAAGAGTCCAGTGGCCTGGCTGGCGGGAGTCAGAGCGTCCGTAGTAGCTGGGAAGCGGGTAACGACCGTGGAGCGAAGGGAACGCAGGAAGGTGGAAGT
>CAINDV010000034.1 GCA_903847485.1 uncultured Verrucomicrobiota bacterium | reverse complement strand
CGATGTAGCCGGCACGTTCGTGAGGCTGCTCTCGCTTAGGACAGGCCCGGCGATCGCCACGTCGGCAAAAGTGAGTGCGGGAATGTTGTTCGTTCCGTAGAGGAGGCTGGAGGTGGCTTCGTTGTAGCTCCAGTGCGCGTCCTCCAGATAGTCGAGCGTGGAGTGGGTGCCCCCCGCCGAGGCGAGCTGGAGCTTGACGACCTTGCCCGAAGCGCTGCCCGAGCTGACTTTGCTACCGACATTGTCCAGGTAGAAGTTCGCCTTGGCGTAGGTGTTCCAAGCCATGCCCTGGTCAAACTCGAGCGTAATCTCGGTCCGGTTGGTCGTGGTGTAATAGGCGCGCAGCAGGTTGGCCGCGGTGACGACCACGTTTGAGTTCACGTTGTAGTAGTCCTTTCCGACGAGAGGCCTAAGGCGAAGGGCGAAGTTCGTGTAGCCCGTGGGGCTGAAATGGCAACCCTCGTAACCCACGACTCCAAGAGTGTTCAGCATATCCATATTCGAGAACATGCGCGGCAGAGTGCGCTGCGCCTCGCGCAACTGGTCGCCCACGGGACCCATCGAGCAGGGCGCCGGCATCACCTGCCAAACAATGTAGCGCTGGATGTTCGGGAAGTCCTGCTTCCAGGCCCCGGTCATATTCATGAAATACGCCTGGTAAGACTTGTAATCGAAATCGCCGGTGGGGTCGGCCGCGCCGCTGTTGTTCTCGCCCTGGTGCCAGAAGACGCCGCGGATGCCGTGCGTAAGCTTGCCTCCGCTCACGCGGGTCAGCAGCTTGCCATATATGTTGTACGGATTGCTCCAGGGGTCGCCACTGGTGTCGTAGCGATTGGCCGGATTCGGCTGGTGCTGATCAATGCGCGTGCCGCCCACCGCGGAGTTGATGATGCAAACCGGCATGTTATAGGTGGCCGTCAAGTACTTGGCCAAATACCAGCCCCACAGGCCCAGTTGCATTTCCGAGCCCTTGCTGATCGCATAGCCCCAGCCCAGCGTTAGGCCGTAGGTGCGAATCCACGGATCGGTGGTGGGATCATTGGGCGCGGTGTTGTCGGTGGCCAGAGCATTCGACTGGCCGTCAATGATGTAGGCGTCGCCGCAGACGATATTGGTCACCGCCGAGCCGACGGGCGTATCCACGCCGCCGGTGGTGGTGCCATAGACCAGCTTGTAGATCGCCTTGCCAGCGGCAATCGGCACCGAGAAGGCATAGGCCCCGCTCACGAGCGACTGGCGGTTGGTAGAGTAGGGCACGTCCGAGCCGGTTTCAGTGGTGTAGATCTTCACGTACACCGAGTTGGGCGAGCCGGTCTGGGTGCCGTTGTAGGAGATGGTGCCCAGGCCCGTGCCTGGGTTGCGGGCGTAGAACTGGTTGTTCACCGCCTTTTCGGTCGCGCCCGGCGTACGTGCCAACCAGGCATCCGTCGCGGGCTGCTGCACTGTGACCGTGATTGTATTCGTGATGGACGCTCCACCATTGTGGAGGACAAGCGTTGCGCTCAACACACCGCTGCCCTGCGAACGCAGCAAGGTCATGACAGAGTTGGTGAAGGTGCCCGGCGCCGTGATTGGTGGCGGATTCTGCACCGTGACGGCTACCCCGGACAGGCTCCAGTTGTACCTGAGGTTCGTAACCCCGGCAGCCTGCAAGTCCGCCCAGTTGGAAATAACTGGCGTCACGGTCATGGTCGTGCGCCCGTCCCAAGGGTTCGTCGAGGGAACTAACGTCACCACCGGGTCAGGAATCGTCTCCAGCACCGTGAAGGGAACGTCGGCGATTTGAATCGTGCCGTCGGGATACACGGCCTTGAACTGAATCACAAACGATTGGTTGCCCGTCACCCGGCCCGGGGCAATGGTGCAGGCAAACTGATCCACCGCGATCACGGTGGACTGGCTGTCTTGCTTGAGCAGCCAGTAAACCTTCGCGGCCCCGCCGGCCTGGGCCGTCAGATTGGTGGTGGTTAACTCAGCCATCGTCACGCTGGCGGCCGAAACTGAGAAGGTGCTGCCGGTCTGCACCAGGCTCCCCACCAGGGTTTGCAGCGGGTTCTGGTTCTGATACTCCAGGCGAATCCAGTTGGTGGATCGCACGAAGCTGGAAACGCGCGCCTCATCCACATCCGCGTCGCCGCCCCCGCCACCGATTCCGTTCATGGCCATGGCTTGAGGATTCACAATCGTCTGCGAGCCCCCGGTCGCGGTGGCGTCCAACACGCCGTTGACGTAGATAGCCCCCGTCCCGTTCTTCGAGGTATAGACCAAATGGTACCATTGCTGCGCCGCGATGGGGGTGACACCGTAAACCTGTCCGGGGCCATAGCAGGTGACCGGCGCGGGCAAGATCGGCGAGCCGCCCATGCTGCCCCAAAAGCCAATCTGCATGATCCAGGTATTCCAGCCATACGCATTTTGGTTGCCCCAACCCATGAGTTGGCTCCATGAATTGACCTTTCGGGCGCGGAGCCAGATTTCACTCGTGGAGGCAGGGCTGGTGCCCGCCGG
>CAINDV010000033.1 GCA_903847485.1 uncultured Verrucomicrobiota bacterium | reverse complement strand
CGTTCACTTTCAGTTGCTTCCCACCCGGGGATATGGCCCCGGCGCAGTTACTTTCCGTTACTGGCCCTACAGTGTCGGCCAGGTCAGGGACTCTCACCCTGCTGTCCAAATGCGCTCTCAGGCGCACGAGCGCCGACATTTTTGTCGGCCAGTCCATGCAGACGAGGACCACGCCGACAAAATGTCGGCGCCCGATCAGTTTGTTGCGGCTCCGCAGGAGCGCCGCGCTACCGTCCGCCGCCGGAGCTTTGAAGAGCCTCTCTTTTTCGGAATTATCTCCGCATCGCTGACTGGTTCGGCTAAATCATCCGCGTGCTGAGTTTCGTCAACGGCAAGTTCGTCCCCGAAACACGCGCGGTCGTGTCGGTGTTCGACCGCGGATTCCTCTATGGCGACGGGCTATTCGAGACGCTCTACGTGCGCCGGGACCAACCCTTCCGCCTCGCGCAGCACCTGGACCGCCTCGAACGCGGCGCGGAGTTTCTGGGCATCCGGCTGCCGTTCGGGCGCAAGGCAATCGCGGCATTTGCGGCGAGGCTGATTCACCGAAATGCCCTGCACACCGACAGCCTCCTACGCCTGGCGCTCTCGCGGGGCACCGGTCCGCGCGGTTACTCGCCCCGGGGCGCGGACATGCCGACGCTCGTGATCACGCAGCATCCCGCGGCCGACCGTCCGTCCGCCGCGCCACGCTGGCGCCTGGCCACCGCCTCCGTCCGGTTGCCGGCCGGCGATGCGCTCGCTCGCTTCAAGAGTTGCAACAAGCTCCCGCAAATCCTCGCCCGCGCCGAAGCCGAGTCGCGCGGCGCAGATGAAGCCTTGCTCCTGAACACCGCCGGCTGGGTCGCGGAGGGTGCCAGCAGCAATCTTTTCTGGATTCAACGCGACACCGTGTTCACGCCGCCGCTCGAAAGCGGGATCCTCGCCGGCGTGACACGCTCCGTCGTCTTTGAGGTATGCGCTGCCCTGGGCATTATGCTCCGCGAGCGCTCCCTGCGTCCGGCGGCCCTGCGGCAGCAAGACGCGGTTTTTCTTTCCCTGAGTTCGCTCGGCATCGTCCCCGCGAGCCATTTCGATGGCCAGCGGTTGGGAACTTCCCCGCTCGTGGCGCACCTCCGCCGGGGCTATTGGCAGCGCGTGGAAACAGAAATTGCATCCCCCCCAAGCTGTATGACGGATTCAAGAAAACGACTTGCCCGAACATTTCGGGATTGCTCAACAGGTATGGATGCTGACATCGATCGAGTGCGGCAACCCTCGAAATCCGTTTGAATTGGCCTTTTGGCATCCACTTCCATGCCTCCGTGAAGCAGTATCAACACTTATTGAGCAATCCCAACATTTCATAGACGTGCCGACACGCTGGATTTTTCGGTGCAAAGTCGCTGGAAACATCCTCCGGACAGGCCGCAGGTCCCGCCACGGACCCGATAGGGCTCCCGTAACAGTCTGGGACGTGCGCAAATGGGTTTTCCCGCTCCCCAAAGCCACACCGCTCCTGCTCCGTCCGGTCCTGCCCGACAGACGCGCGCCGTCTTTTTCTGTGCGTAACGCTCAGCCGTCGGCCCCGCCCGCGCTCCACGCCGCCAACCGCCGCTGGCACGTCCGATCGGCTGCCAGCCACGCCCACGCCCGACTCAGTTGTACCCACACTCGTCGCCCACTCACCCGCACCACCGCCGCCGCACGGTCCCCGCCGTGGCCTGCGCCAGTGCCGTGCCCGCGCGCGTAATGACTCGCACCCGGTCCAGCCGCAGATACGCCAGTGTCGCCAGCCACGGCGGCAGTTGGTTGCTTGCCTGCCAGTGCGTGCGCAACCGGTCGGCTGCCCAGTCCAGCGTCGGCTGCTTGAGCACGTTTTCCATCTCCACCCGCGCACAATAGAAATCTTCGTATAGCGGCGTCGGCGTAAAACGTTCTGGTTCTTTGTCTTCGGGAAACCCTGCCGCTGGCAGATTCGTCACGACGAAACGCGGGTTGTCGCCCGCCGCACTCACTTCGGCTTGGCCAATGACTCGTCGCGCTCGGCTCCAACTCTTCTGGGTCTGATATTCAAACTCGGTGCATACCCGCGCGGTGGCCGCGCCGCTCAGACAGCGGCGTGCCCGCACGGCGGCCAGCGCGGCGGCCAGGCGCTTGATCAACACGGGTTTTTCGGCCGGCCCACGCAGCAATAGACTCAGAACTCCTGACCCGTGAGCACGAATTCCAACCGGCACGGAAACGAGTTGAGTCCCAGCGCGCCGGGTCAGGGGACCCGGCCTAGTGTGCCTGGCAGGTGCCGAACCTTTCGGGGTGAAACGTCCCCGACGGGGT
>CAINDV010000032.1 GCA_903847485.1 uncultured Verrucomicrobiota bacterium | reverse complement strand
TCTCACGACGGCACGATGAAGACCGAAGTCCGCTTCACGGATATTCGGGTCGTCTGCCAGAACACGTTCAACCTCGCGATGAACGGATCCCGGGGTGTCATCTCCATCCGGCATACCACCAACATGCGTCAGAAACTCGAGATGGCCGCCATCGTCATGCTCCGCTACCAGGAGCACTTCGATATTGTGAGCGACCAGTTCTCGAAGCTCGCTAATGTCCGAGTTGACGATGCGTGGATCGACGAATACCTCGAACGCATGATCGGCAACCCGCTCAATGTGCAGGATGGTCGCGGCCGCACGATTATGGAGAACAAGCTCAAGCTCATCGAAGGACGCTTGAATTACGGCATGGGCGTGGATCTTCCCGGGGTCGCAGGCACGGCTTGGCATGCTCTGAATGCGATGGTCGAGTACGTGGACTACGACATGAAGGCCAAGGGTCAGGGCACGGACGAGAGCAGGCGGACCCAGAGCATCTTGTTCGGCAGGGCTGCTGAGTTCAAGCAGGAGGCCTTCGATACCGCGCTGGCGATGGTATCCAAATAACCGTTTCAAACCTCCAGTCACTTCCGCCCCACTTCGGTGGGGCTTTTTTGGAGACTTTTATGAAAATGTGTGAAAACGCCACCACCTACGGCGTAGAGCAGCTCTCCGACGCCGAGCTCTTCGGTGTCCTCCTCCATCGCAACCACGATGACCGGGCCGATGCGCTTCTCGATCGCGCGGGTGGGATGGGCGGAATGCTCCAGCTGGGCCCGGCGGATCTTCGTGGGCTGGGCCTCACTGCCCGAGAAGCCTTCCGTGTCTCTGCCATCCCCGAACTGCTCCGCCGGACCAACCATGGAACCGGTGAGCGCCCGCAGATCAGCTCACCTCGTTCGGCCGGTGCCTACCTGCTTCCGCGTTGTGCCGGTTGGACGGAGGAGCGCTTCGGTCTTCTGGCGCTCAATGCCAAGGGGCTCCTCCTGGCGGAACGCATTCTCAGCAGGGCACGGCGACCGGCACCTTGATCTCACCCCGTGAGTTCTTTCGTGAAGCCTTACGGTATGCTGAGGCGTTTTCGCGACACGCAGCAGATGCGGGCCTTCGCCGTTGGACGAGCGTGCGCGGAAGAGGTTCTCGTGGAAACGTGGGACATCGTCGATGGCGCTTGGGTCCTCAAACGCCTCATATCACTCGATCCGCAGCAGATTGTGGTCGCTCTCGAAGGCATCACGGATGCCGATCGGCGCGCCGCCGATCTGGATGTCACCCCGCCTCACGAGTGGCCGGCCTTCCCCATTCCCTGCGGCGGTGAGTCCTCTGCAACAGGGATTTCCGTCGTGTTGGATCTGTTCAACGACCGGCTGAACATCAAGCTCAGCAAGGGCCGACAGCGAAATGGCCAATGGTTAAAAATTGGCGTGGATCCCGTGGATTCGCGCGAACTGATGCTCTTGCTGGTCGCGGGGTACGACTTCATCGTGAAGCCGCCTGAAACGCCTTCTCCGAAACGCGGGACGTCCTACGACGATGAAATTTTGTATTAGGGCAAAAACTCCAGCGGCCCCAGTCGCATGGGGCCGCTG
>CAINDV010000031.1 GCA_903847485.1 uncultured Verrucomicrobiota bacterium | reverse complement strand
CCTGCCGAGCCATTCGGAACTGGCGTGTGGCGGCTGCCGTCGAGGCTCGGCAGGTGCCACGCCCAACCACGGCAGGCGTGTTCAGACACGCTCTCAGCCGTGTCCATGCCGTAGGCCAGGCGTCGCGCCTGTCTCTGACTTCAAAAGGCAATGGTTCTGGTGGAAGGAACTCGGTGGCAGGCAACGCCCGGCTTTTGGCGAGCCAAGGCAATGAGGATGGGGACCGGCGCGACGCCGGTCCTACGCGCTGGGCCGAGCTGGAGAATAGGTTCTGGTTCATAGGTTCGAGAGTTAAGAGCTTGATTACTTTAACACACCGCGTGCCGACCGCACGCGAACTAGGCGGAGTAGTAGGACAGGCGTCGCGCTTGTCTCTGACATCGAAAGACAAAGGTTCCGGTGATAGTATCCTCGTTGCAGTCAACACCCACGCTTTGGTGAGACAAGGGAATGAGAATGGAGACAGGCCTGCGTATCCGCCGCCAAGCCGAGCTTGCGAAACAGGCCGGCCCAGTCAGTCGTATGTTGGGTAAGTCGGGCTGACGGCAAAGTGTTTTGAAGCGGGGCTTCATGGCAGTCGTCAGGGGGAACTACTTACCGGGGCCAACACCACCCCCCATCCCTGCGGGGCAACCGCCAACACCACCCAGCCCGGGACATTGGATGCTGCCGATATTGGGGGAAAAGCCGCCCATGCCACCCATGCCACCGCGCCAACCGCCGCTGGCATATCCTTCCGCCAGCTTCTTGCGCTCTCGTGCGAAATCCTCATCGGTAGGTAGTAGGTCTGACAGCCGGTCAAGACCAAGCACAATGCCGTCAGCGCGGGCAGCGCGGTGAGCCGCACTAACCGGCCGCCTCGCCGCTTCGGTGCCAGCCAGTAAGAATCGTCACCCGGCGTGAGTGTTTTGAAGCGGGGCTTCATGGCAGTCGTCAGGGGGGACTACTTACCGGAGCCAACACCACCACCCATCCCTGCGGGGCAACCGTCAACACCACCCAGCCCGGGGCACGGGATGCTGCCGATATTGGGGGAAAAGCCGCCCAGGCCGCCCATGCCACCGCGCCAACCGCCGCTGGCATAGCTTTCCGCCAGCTTCTTGCGCTCCCGTGCGAAGTCCTCATCGGTGTAGTTGAAGGTCTGGCAGCCGGTCACGGCCAGGCACAATGCCGTCAGTGCGGGCAGCGCGGTGAGCCGCACAGATCGGCCGCCGCGCCGCTTCGATGCCAGCCAGTCAGAATCGTCACCCGGCGTTCTTGCTGGTTCCGCTTTCATAAGCAGGGAGTTCGTTTCCATGCAGCCTTTATATCCCAAAATGGCCCGGACAGCTAATCGAATCTTTTCGCGCCGCCATTGTGAAATTCGATAGCCGCGAGAAGAACAGCAGGACGGTTGCCGGGCCGCCGGTCGTGAAGCGCTGGAGCGCGCGCGGCAATGGGCGGAAGTGGCATAGCAGTAATGTCAGCGACTGTGCTCAGCCAGGATCGCTTGCAGTCGGTCGGGATAATCCGTGACCAAGCCGTCGGCGCCCAGCCGGATGAGACGGCGCATTTCATCCGCCTCGTTCACCGTCCAGTAATGGACCGCCATGTTCCGAGCGTGCGCTGCCCGGATGAAACTCGGCTGGGCCAGCTTGAACCCTTTTGCCTTCCGGGGATCCGAAGGCACTTGCAGCGTCACTGCGCCGCCCGGCCACAATCGGTCCAACCGGAGTAGGTTCAGCAGCACGAACCGAAGAGTCTGACCCGCCGCAGTCGAGGTGGCCACGCCCGGCCCAGTGGCCTGACGAAAGGCGTCGAGCGTGGCGTCGTCGAAACTGGCGACTAACACCTGGTTGGTCATCCGGCACTTACTAATAAGAGCGGCGAGAGTAGCGCTGGCGCGGCGACCTGTTTCGCCGGTGTCTTTCAACTCAATGATCATGGGAACACTCCCGAACCGTTCGAATAACTCCTCCAGCGTAGCGAGCCGCGCCGGTCGCTCCCGGTACACGTCCGCGCCGGAGGCATCGCGGAAGCTAAAACCGAAATTCAGGGCCTTGAGTTCAGCGACAGTCTGGTCGCTCACTGCACCCTTGCCATTACTCGTTCGTTCGACCGTAGCATCGTGGTGAGTCACCAACACGCCGTCCTTGGTGAGCCGCACGTCCAGCTCGAACATATCGCAGCCCAGCGCGGCACTGGCGGTGAACGCCTCCAGGGTGTTCTCGGGATGCAAGCCTAGCCCGCCGGCATGTGCTATCACCAAGGGACGGCTAGCCGGTTGCGCGCGAAAAGGGTTTCGCCCCGGCACCGCGCCCAGCGGCGGAATGATCTGCGCCCCGGTCCAGGCGAGGACTAATACGACCAAGGTTCCGGCGGTCCTGCGCCGGGTCTTGCTTGTTAGTATGCGATTCATGTGCGTTCAATGACCGTAATCTTTAACTGCTATCCCGCACGACCAGCACATCGCTCTGGGTCCGACGGCGTTGTCTGCAACTTACTCATACCGCAGTTAGCTGTGAGCGCGTCTGGCACTGGGGCTTCCGGGTGGTTTCTTTACACTGTTCGGGCTATCATGCGCTTACCGTTTCGCTTCCGCAATCTGTTCCTGAGAGCGTGTTCGAAAAGCCGTCTAGCGGTAGGGCGAGTTCCTGCCGAGCCGTTCGGCAGGATCGCCTTGCCGCTGCCTTCGAAGCTCGGCAGGAGCCTCGCGCTACCGTTGGACGACTTTTCCAACACGCTCTTAGCGTTTCCTGACCGTTTCTTTAGCTCTAAGCCGTATCTATTCAGCAGCCAGGTAGGGCGACGCTCCTGTGGAGCCTGGCTGGGCTGGCGAATCAGGCATCTGACCACCGCCGTTTTAGGTTCACCTTTCAGTGACCGGTGGCGGCCCAAGCAAACTGCGGAGGAACCCTGGTCCAGCGCGGCTCGGCAGGAGCCTCGCCCTATCGGCTATTGCATCGTTACGGCTAAGTCTCGGCGATTACTTCGGCAGCAGTCCGGCGTCCACCGTGATGGCTCGCGGAATGGGAATCCGCGACACCGGTCGGCTCTCGGCGCTCAGGTCCACGAGGTACAGCGCCAGATTCGGCTTCCGCGATTCCTGATGGTTCCCGGCGAAACCGTCGCCGACGGCGATGGTCCGGCCATCAGGCGAAAGCGCGATCTGGTAGAACATCCGGTACATTTCGTTGCGGGAACTGGCCATGCGGAAGAGCGGTGTCTCCCGCACGGGACTGCCATCCAACGGGATTTCGCAGACGAGCACCTGGAGATCGAAGGGGCGGGGTTCAGTCGGGCGGAAGCCAAGGGAGCGCAGAGCCTCGTAGCTGGCGTGGACAGCCTTGGCGAACGGCCCCGGTTCGAGCGACCGGAAGCCGGCGGCGTAGAGTGTCTTACCGTCGAGCGACCAGATGAGGTTCCCCAGCACGGTGCCGTTGTTCGTGGCGGTGCCGAAGGGGAAAGTCCGGTCCAGCTTTGACTGGCGATAGATCTGCAAGCTCTGGTTGTCTTCATCCCCACCGGTCAACGCGAGTCGCCCGCCCGGCTCCGACACGGCGACGAATATGTTGCCATCTTCCTTCTTTGGGTCGAGTTGCACGCGAGGCATCGGGCGAAGGTGGGCAAGGTCAGAACAGTCCAGCAGCCCTGCTTCCATCTCTTCTTCAGATGATCCCATCAGGTAAGAAATCACCTTGCCCTGACCGAACAGATAGATGCCCTTCTTGGCGGTATTGGTGCCTTCGCCGTCGGGGAGTTCCTGGCGGTTGATTTCGCCAGAGTCGAGATTCAACACGGTGAGCGTCTGGCCGCCGAACAAGAGATGGCGACCCTGGAGCACCGGCGGTTCGATCAGGCAGTTGTCCGCTTCGTTCGCGTCCTCGTCCTTGGTGGTGATGTCAAACTGGTAGAAGCGCGTCGGGCCGGTGCCGCCCACCGGCAGCACGCTGACCACGATCTTGCTTTCGGCGGCCCAACTCGCGATGACTTCCTTGCCGTCGGCCGTCCAGATGGCCGTGGGAATGGGAACGGTGTGCCCGCTGTGCGATTTGGCCACCGACAGCAGATGGGTCCATTTCGCCGTCGGCCGATCATACATCAGCAGGTGCCCCTGCTCGAACTCGCCGCCAGCGGCCGGCACCAGGATTTTGGAGCCGTCCGGGCTGAAGCTGGACCGGCAGGCCAGGACGTAGATTGCCAGCGACGCGAGGGCGACGAGGGCGAGTATTGGGCGAAGCGATTTCATAGCTGTGAGTCGGCGAGTGTGGGCGGTTTGGTGAACTTGTGCCAGAAAGATTCCCAAGCCAGTTGGGCGTCCACCGCGTGGTGGCCCCCGGCGAACGCGTCGAATTCCAGGAACCGGGCGATGACGTGTCGCTGCTCCGGCGTGTATTTGTCCCAGGCTTGCTCCCACTGCTTCCGGGCTTTCGCCGTGTTTCCGAAAGGCTGGAGTTGGAAACATAGCAGGCCGCCGCGAAACGGGTCCGGTCCTGGCGGCTTACGCAAGTGCCACCGCATGTAGGCCGGCAGGTGAAAGCGAAAGCCCTCATCGTCATAGCTCCACTGGTCTTCGCAGTCCTCCAGCGCGGAATCCGGTATGTCCTGCCAGCGGAGCCAGGGGTCGCTCGCCCGGACGCTGGCGCGTTCCTCGGCGGTGCAGTAGTCGGTGCCTTCAAATGCCGCCGCCTCGTGCAGCGTCAGGCCCGCGCCGCGCTCCACGGAGCGGAAGGCGGCTTCTATGCCTTGAACCAATAAGTCGCGTGGGGTCATCGTGGCTTCAAACTGGCGTCGAAAGTGGCACCGCCGGCCCGGTAACTGTCTTGCGCCGGCAAAGCTGGTGATTATGTTTGCGATAGGTGGTCCAAGGCAAGCAGCTTCATCGCTCGACGGCCAGCTTGATGGCAGAGCCGGATCGTTCTCCTTGATCGGTCCAACCCAAGCCCACGGAATAGACCACATAGCCCACCGGCAACTTCTTGTAGCGCACCGGCTGCCCGTCGAAGGGGTCCAGCGGCACGGCGGTGAGATACGCGGGGACCAGTTCGGACAGCGTGTCGGGCAGCCGGCCCGGATGCGCCAAGCGCCAGCGCTCGATGGCCACGGCGGCTTGCGCGTTGGCCAGGCCCGCAAGCTGCCGAGCATTACCGTCGAACATGCGAGTCAGTTTGGCCTCCGGGCACAGGAGCAGGGAGTAATCCACGTCCCAGCACTTCTGAACGCGACTGGCGAAGTTTGTTTGGCTAGCCCAGATTTGGAATACCTTGCTCTGATTGGTCGCAATGGCAGCCAGTTGCTCGCGCATCGGCAGGCGGGTGGCAGCGACCCGGTCAGCCCAGCGATCCAGAAACTCTAGCCGCCCGCCGTAACCACGCCACAGGCAGCGTATCTGGTCCAGCTTGGGATGGCCCAAGGTTGTTCCATTCCGCTTCCACCAGGGGTCCTTGACTTTCGGAACCCTCCACGTGGCGGAGTCATTCCAACAGAAGAGTAGCCGGGCCCGTTCGGCGAACATGGCTTCTCGCATGAGGTCGCTGGGCCGGGGCAAGACCTCGGCCAAGCGGCGCAAGTCGTCGTCCGTCAGCACTGCGCGGTTTAGCGTCCGTTCGACCGCCGGCAACATACTGTGCTCGCAGCCCAATTGGCCGAATGCGGAAAGCACCCCGATATGGCTGGGCAGGCGGGCGATTTGGTATCCTCGCACCAGCGCCGTGGCGGCGCGCTGAGGATGCCCGACCTCAGCCTCATAGGCCGCCTGTAGGGCCAGCGCCACGCACAGTTTCATCCGCAGAGAGATATCGTCGCCGTCTGGCCAGGAGCTGTTGGTCCAGCCCCCGGTCTGCCATTGATGCAACAGCCCAAAATCGGCGAGATCAGTGCGCAGGAGCAATTCGACTGTAGCGGCGCTGGCGACAAGTTCGAGGCGCGCCTGCTCCAACAGCTCTGGAGCGAACGGTTCCCGGTTGGACAGCGCGCCAACCCGTCCCCAGACCTCCCATACGTCTCCGTTGGGAGGGGCTACCGCCGGATTGCTCCCCGCCGGCAAGACCGAGCGGAGCAACCGGCGGAATTGCCGCTCCGGCGGCGGGTCTGGGTAGCGTGCGGCAAAATCGCTGGTGGTGACCGGTTCGCCTGCCGCCTGGAGCGCGGCAATCCGGCGCTCGTATTCAGCACGTCCAAAGTGGTGTCGTGCCCACAATAACGCCACGACGGCCAGCGCAACGGCCAGCAGCGCCAGGCGGCACCAGTTAGGAATGATAGAGGTTTGATTCATGGATGGTCCTGCCTGTTGTCGGCGATGCTTCGGGGTAACACAAGGTTCACCGCTCGACAGTCAGCGTGATGGCAGAGCTGGATCGTTCTCCTTGATCGGTCCAACCTGTGCCCACGGAATAGACCACATAGCCCACCGGCAACTTCTTGTAACGCACCGGTTGCCCGTCGTAGGGGTCAAGCGGCACGGCGGTGAGATACGCAGGGACCAGTTCGGACAGTGTGTCGGGCAGCCGGCCCGGATGCGCCAAGCGCCAGCGTTCGATGGCGACGGCCGCCTGAGCGTTGGCCAGACCCGCAAGATCAATGGCGTTGTCGTTGAACAGAGGGATCACCTTAGGCTCCGTCAGCCCCAGCAGGACGTAGTCCGCGTCCCAGCACCGGCGGACGCGGTCAGCAAGGTTTGTGCGGTTAGCCGACATTTGGGGTAGCCAGCTCTGACTGGCCGCAATGGCGGCTAATTGCTCGCGCATCGGCAGTCGGGAGGCGGCGACCCGGCCAGCCCAGCGATCCAGAAGCTGTAACCGCCCACCGTAACCCCGCAACAGGCACCCCACCTGGTCCTGCGCATGTTTCAGCGTTGGGTTGGCGACAGAAACCCCTTCCAGTGCCAACGACGAGGCGGCGGGATCATTCCACCAGTAGATTTGGTAGGCCCGTTCGGTGAGCATGGCTTCCCGCATGAGGTCACTGGGCCGGGGTAAGGCCTTGTCCAAGCGGCGCAAGTCGTCGTCCGTCAACCTTGCTCGGTTCAACGTTCGATCGAGCGCTCGGAGCGTGATGCGCTCGCCGGCGAGTTGGCCGATAGCGGAAAACATCGTTTCATGGCTGGGTAGGCGGGCGACCTGGAATCCGCGCACCAGCGCCGTGGCGGTGCGCTGAGGATGCCCGACCTCAGCCTCATAGGTCGTCTGCAGGGCCAGCGTCCGGCACAGCATAATACGCCGAAAGATCGAGTCGCCGTCCAGAGCGAAGCCCTTGGTCTGCCATTGATGCAACAGCCCAAAATCGGCAAGGTCGGTGCGCAGGAGCAACTCGACTGGGGCAGCGTTGGAGGCAAGTACGAGGCGCGCCTGCTCCAACAGCTCTGGGGCGAACGGCTCCCGGTTGGTCAGCGCGCGAACCCGCTCCCAAACCGCCCACACGTCTCCGATGGGACCGGCTACCGCCGGATTGCTCCCCGCCGGCAAGCCCGAGCGGAGCAACCGGCGGAATTGCCGCTCCGGCGGCGGGTCGGGGTAGCGTGCGGCAAAGTCGCTGGCGGTGACCGGTTCGCCTGCCGCCTGGAGCGCGGCAATCCGGCTCTCGTATTCAGCGCGGCCAAAGTGGTGTCGTGCCCACAGCAACGCCACGACGGCCAGCACGCAGGCCAGCAGTGCCAGGCGGCACCAGTTAGGAATGATAGAGGTTTGATTCATGGATGGTCCTGCCTGTTGTCGGCGGTGGTTCGGGGTAACACAAGCTATTTGTTTGGCGCATGGCCCTGAGAGCGTGTATGAAAACGCATGGCATGGTAGGGCGAGGCTCCTGCCGAGCTGTCCAGATCGGAAGAGCGTCGTGTAGGGAAAGAGTG
>CAINDV010000030.1 GCA_903847485.1 uncultured Verrucomicrobiota bacterium | reverse complement strand
TCGCCTTTTCCAGCAACCGCTTCTGCAATTGCTTGAGCAACCCATTTTGCCCCAACAAGTCTTCGGGCTTCTGATAATCTTTGAGCAGTTCGTTCAACACGTCGTCGGTAATGGCCATAGTCATTTATCCTCTCAGCTTTCCGTGGCCACTTACACGAAATACTCTACAGCCCCGGCGCGAGATCGCCCGCCAGTTCCGGCTCGCTCTCTCGAACGTCCCATACTGGGTCCATCACGCCCTCGGCCAACATTTGCACCGCGTCCAGTTGCAGGACCAGTCTCGCCGCCCTCGTCGCACTCCCTCGGCCTTGGCCCGCAAGCTGGTTGACCGCCTTCTGGCCCGGCGGCACCGACTCCGCCAGCGCGACGCCCTGGGCGAATACGGTCCGGTCGCCATCCTCCGCGCCCTGCGTGCCCAATTCCCGCCCGGCCAACCTCTGCCCAGCCGCCCCACCATCGCCAACGTCCTCCAGCGACACGGCTTGGTCGGCGGTACCCGTCGCCTCTGCCGCCCCCCCCCGCCGCCGGGTTGACAGCTCCCCGAACTCGCGGCGGCCCGCGTCGAGTTGGACTCCTTCGAGGTCGTCGAGGGACTCGTCATCCAAGCCGTCGGCGAGGGCCAGGTCTGCAAGGCATCTCTTTGCACGGCAGCCTTGCCGGCACTTTCCTCGCCCCCACCGTCACCGCCCAATGCACTCAAGATTCGTGGCTGGTCCACTGGCGCGCCCACGGACTGCCCACCTACGCTCAGTTCGACAACGACCTCCGCTGCCACGGCCCCCATCACCATCCTGATCGTCTCGGTTCCGTCTCCCGCTTCTGCCTGGCCTTAGGCGTCACCCCCGTCTTAGCCCCACCTCGCGAGCAGGGCATCCAGAACCAGATCGAGTCCTTCAACCACCTGTGGCAGGTTAAGGTCTGGAAGCGCTTTCACCACGCCAGCCGCGCCCAATTGCGCCACCGTTCGGACCGCTTCGTCGCTGCCCATCACGTCAAATCCCAAGCACGGCAGGAAACCGCACCAGCGCGCCTCCCGTGGTCGCCAGATCGCCGGCCGGCTCGCGCTGACTCCAAGGTCATCTTTATCCGCCGCACCGATGACACAGGTCGAGTCCGCCTTCTCGGCAGCCGCTTCCTCGGCAACGCGGCTTGGAACCATCGCCTCGTTCGCCGCGAAGTCCACCCCCGCTCGCAGACCATTCATTGCTTCGGCCTTCGCCGTTCCCAACCCAACCACCAACCGTTGCTGGTCACCTATCATGCCAACTCTCACATCGCTCACTTCGTAGAGTATCGGCGACTTATCGCCGCTGCCAACTCATCCTATGCCCAGTGACCTAAATGTCCTTGGACTCGCCCTCTTACCGCTGCGCTTCATCACCCGCGGCCATTCTTCGATCCGCCAACGCCGGCAATACCACCGGATGCACTTGAGTGCCTGCTTGACTGAGCGATCGGAAGCGAGGCCAGGAGCAGCCACCGCACCGCCGTGGCACCCTTAGGTGGGTGCAGCTCCACTACATAGACCGCCCAGAGCTTGAGCGGCGGCTTATCGCGGGTCTGCGGCGCTTGGGGCGCGCTCAAAGTCACTTCTTTGAAGCGACCAGCGCCCTTGGCGGTACGGGCCGGTAGTGCCGGTCGACCGGGAGTCGAGGGCTTGGCGGCGTGGTCCCGCTGGCGGAGCCCCGGGAGGGAGACAGTTTTAGAGCGTGTTTACAAAATCGCCCAGCGATAGGGCGAGGCTCCTGCCGAGCCTTAACGACCGCGGCAATGCGATCCTGCCAAACGGCTCGGCAGGAGCCTCGCCCTACCGCTGCCGACTTTTCAAACACGCTCTAAGAGGGTGGCAGGGCGCGGAATGGCAGTTAGGAACAAACTTCTCGGATGAACCTCATAACGGGAGCGGTCCACAAAGCTTCCAGCCACCAAGGGCGCAGCCCATAACGCCGCTCGAAATCTTCGGCCACCCGGCGGGCGCACAAGCCCAGAACTCGCGCGGCCAGATTCTCACAGCGTGTCCCGGCTTTGCTTCCGGGGCAAGCGCAGCCCAAGGTCGCACGCGTTCGGGCGCTGACCTGACGGTGGTGTGCGCCTCGATTGCTCCGCACCCCGCCTGGAAGCGCACGGCGCTTTCGCGTCATCTGTGCCAGCTCTGGAACTGGCGCAACAGTGCCGGCTGGCTCAAAGACATGGCCGTCCGGTCGTTGCTCTTGAAGCTGCACACCCGGTGGTTGATTGAACTGCCGCTGCCACTGATCCGCAAGGGCCGACCGGGCGCGCAAGCCCCGCCCATTTTCCAACCGAAGTTACTGCCTGCGACCCCAATGCCCATCGCCAGCTCCGTGAAAGGAAAGCAGAGGCAGAAAGCAGAGGTAGCCAGTAAATTTCTGCTTTCTGCTTTTATGGGTGTGTCGTTTGATTGCACGGGGGTTGGGTTCATGAAGTTTAGCTGCCGCCATTCTGCCGGCACCGGTGAATGTCTGCCATGAGAAAACGCGCCAGCAGCCGGAGACGCTCCCGGAGGTCCGCGGCCGCGAGGAGGGCCTGCCGTTCCTGGGCGCACGGCAGCATCGTGGAGGCGATCATGTCCGCGACGTGCTCCGGGTTGCGCAGGGCGGCCACACATTGCAACATCTCTTTCGCCACGGCGGCGCTGGACAGGAGCGGTGGAGTCTCGGCGCCGGAAGCGCCAGCGGGGAGCAACAGCGGCCGGCCCAGGTCGAGGCGTTCGGCGAACAGTTCGCGCACGCGGCCGGCCAGCGCGTCCACTTCCGGGGAGGCACACAGGCTGGTTACCAGTTCGCCGATTTGCTGGATCCGGTAGGGGCGGTAACGCGAGGTCGCGCCCAACTCTACGCGAGTCAGGCCTTGCAGGACCAGGTGCGAGGTGCCGTCCTGGTGCTGCACGGAAACGCGGATCAACCCCAACCCGGCCACCGGCTCCGGGGTTTCGCGGGTGCAAGAGGGCTTCTGCATCGCCACGCAAAACAGCCGGTGCGAATTGAGCGCGTCGGCCAACATGCGCCGGTAGCGCGGCTCAAAGATATATAGCGGCAGCAGCGCGTTGGGAAACAACGTGGCGCCCGACAGCGTCATGACGCCCAGTTCACGCGGCAAGATCATGCCGCAATCTAGGCGGGAAGCGCGCTTCTGCAAACCAGTCGCGGGCCCAGGCACCTGACGCGACGCTGGTGCAACTCCGCCGGGCACCACACTCCAGCAGCCCCCCCGGTTCCAACCAGCTACGGCTGAGCCATCGCCGCTTCCGCACGCGGCGTTGGGTGAAGATGGTCGGCGATCAGGCGGCCCAACCCAGCGGCTCGTATTCCTGCCAATACATTCTCCGCGCTTGGGAACAGCCGAATGGTCCTCACATTGTCTCTACACTGTTGACCGCCAAACGGGTGAACAAGGTCGGCAATGGCAAAGCCTATGAGATGCTCTCCTGCCTGAATGGCGCGTTGGAATACTACCGCACAGTCGGTGGTGACCGGCAGCTTCTCGACGCCTGCTTGAATGCCTGGCAAGACATCGTGGCCAAGCGCCTCTACCTTACTGGCGCGGCGAGTTACGGCGAGCTTTTCCACGATGACTACGACTTGCCCAATGTCGCCAATGTGGGTGAAACCTGTGTCACTGTTACCTGGCTCCAGTTCAATGCCCAGTTGTTGCGCCTGACCGGTGAGGCGCGCTTTGCCGACCAACTCGAAAAGGTGGTGCTGAATCAATTCCTCGGTGCCCAGCGCCCCGATGGCACCGCGTGGGGTTACTACGTGCAGATGGAAGGTAAGAAGCCCTATAGCGATTCCCTGGACGGACACTGCTGCCTATCCAGCGGGCCGCGCGGCGTGGCGCTGATCCCCACCTTTGCCGCCAGCACGGACGCCGACGGCGTCGTGCTGAACCTATACTATGCCGGAACCGCCCGGCTCACGCTGTGTGACGGAACCCCGGTTTCACTCACCACCGAGACGCGCTATCCCAGCGACGGGCGGATACGAATCGTCGTGAATCCTACGGTACCGAAGACATTCGCCGTCAAGGTGCGGATACCCGCCTGGTGTCGTTCGGCTTCCCTGGCGGTCAATGGCAACCAGTTAGTCGCCAAGCCCGCCGCCGATGGTTATGTCGCCCTCCAAAGGACGTGGACTGCGGTGATAAGATCGAACTCAATCTCGCGCTGGAGCCTCGCGTGGTTATCGGCGATCACCACAATCAGGGAAAGGTTGCGCTCCAATACGGCCCGCTCGTCCTTTGTGCCGATGAGTCTCTCCTGACGGAGCAAGTAAAGAGTCTCGCCTCACTAACCATTGCCAATCCCGATCTCGCCGCGCTGGCTGTTACTCCCGAACCGGCCCCGGATCGGTTGAAAACCGGGCCAGGCGCGCAGGTCTTTCGGATCAAGACACTGGCGCAGAAGACGGGCGTGCCGGTGGAAGTCCGCCTGCTTCCCTTCGCCGATGCCGGCGGCACCGGGACGCGCTACAAAGTCTGGCTGCCACTGCCCCGGCTGCCGAGCGGCAACCTATTGCTAGACGGAGTGGAGAGTCGTTCCCGCCGGGGAAACGTGTCCGGCTCCATCATTGATGAAACGTTCCAAAGCCCAGTGGTGACCTTTGATGGTAAGTCGGCGAAAGAGGACTGGTTTGCCGTGACGCTCGACGCTCCTGCGGCGATCCGCCGCGTGGTGTTCAGGCATGGAAACAATTTCCACGATGGCGGTTGGTTTGACGCCAGCGCCGGCCAGCCCAAGGTGCAAATCCAGCGCGAGCAAGGCGGCGCGTGGCAGACTATTGGTGAGTTAGCAGCATACCCCACCACGACGGCCACTAATAACGCCAACCTTAAGTTCGGCCAGCCGTTCACATTGCAACTGGCAAGTCCGGTGCCAGCCCTAGCTGTGCGCGTCCTCGGCGTTCCGGCCTGTGGTGACAGTCCCCAACAAAACTTCTCGTCCTGTGCGGAACTAGCGGCATTTGCTCTATGACGACCGGCCGACCGAATTCCTCGCGGTTGACCAAGCCTCAGAACTCCTGACCCGTGAGCACGAATTCCAACCGGCAAGGAAACGAGGTAAGTCTAAGTCCGCCGGGTCAGGGGACCCGGCCTACAGCAATGAAGCAGCCCTGTAGGCCCGGTGTCCTCACCGGGCGTTCTTTGACAACGACAACTTGGGGATGCACTGCAACTGCTGGTGGGCCGCAGCCGAAGCTTGCTTTATTCCGGCCGCTCCCCCCTTCTGGAGGGCGGCACCATGAATAACTCGACTGACCAACCTACCCCGGCTGACCCGGCGGCGGCGGCATCCGCCCCGCCGGCCACTGGCACCGGGCCGCATCTGCGCCAACGCGCCGAAGCGGCCTTCCAGGCGCAAGCCGCGCAGTTGCCGGAAGACCGCGCGCCCCTTTCGCCCGAAGCCATCCAGCGCACACTCCACGAACTGCACGTTCACCAGATCGAGTTGGAGATGCAGAACGAGGAGTTACGCCAGACCCAGGCGGAACTGTCCGCCGCCAAGGCGCGTTACTTCGACCTCTACGACCAGGCCCCGGTGAGCTATCTCGCCGTCAGCGAAACGGGACTTATCCTGGAGTCCAACCTCACCGCCACCAAGCTGTTGGGCGTGGTGCGGAGCGAGTTGGTCAAGCAGCCGATCACCCGGTTCATCCTCCCGGCGGACCAGGACATCTTTTACCTGTTCCGCCAACAACTCCTGGCCACCGATGCCCCGCAGGTGTGCGAGTTGCGGATGGTGAAACCGGGCGGGCCGCTCTTCTGGGCACGGCTGGAAGGTAACTTGGTGCTAGAGGAAGGAGCCTCCCCAGTGAGCCGCATCGTGGTGACCGACATCACCGCACGGCGGCAGGCCGAGGCGGCGTTGCGGGAGAGTGAGACCAAGTTCCGGCTCCTGGCGGAGAACATTCACGATGTCTTCTGGATTAGCACGCCCGCCATTGACCGGATCCTATACGTCAGCCCCGCGTTTGAGCGAATCTGGGGCCGGA
>CAINDV010000029.1 GCA_903847485.1 uncultured Verrucomicrobiota bacterium | reverse complement strand
GGTGGTGGGCGTGGGGCTGACGGGCAGCAGGTGCAGGATGCGGCAGCCAAGCTCGTCCGTGATGTGGGGCAAGAGCGGGATGAGATCGCGCAGTTTGCCGGAGGGCGGGATGACGGTGTAGCCAAGGCCGTCGAGCTTCTTCAACTCCGGTTCCAGCTTGGCGTTGGCGGTGGTGGACAGCGACTTCGTGACGCCGCACATCCGGACGAAGGCGCAGTAGATGGTGTTGGCGGTGCGCGCGGCGTCCGGATAAACGGCGAGGCCGAAGTCGGGTCCGCTGGGCCAGTGCTGCCAGCCGCGGAGATCGAGCGTGTAAGCCTTGGCCTTGAAGTAGCCGGCTTCGGCGAGCGGCAGTTCGAGCGACCAGCCAGTGGCGTCGCGCTTCATCGGCAGATCGCGCCAGGCCGCGCCGGCCAACGGAAGGCCTTGGGTGCGAGCTTGGATGATTTCGCGGCGGAGAATGTCGGCGCGGCCGAGATTGGTGCGGAGCCGCGCCTGCCAGCCAGCGGGCGGAGCGCCGCCAGCGGCATCGCGCAGAGTGAAGCGCACGCGGTCGCCGACAAAGCGCACGCAGCGCTCGCCCGGCGCGGGGGACATCACGGGCGCGAAGGATTGCGGATCGGCGGGCGCGGCGGGCATGGCGGCGATGGTATGGGCTTAATGCGCCGCAGTGGCGGCTTCCGCGAGCGTCACGTCCACCATCAGGTCGGAGGCGATCTTCTCCAACTCCTGGCGCAGCGCGGGCAACTCGCAGGCTTCGGGTAGGAGCAAAGTGGCGCGAGCCTTGAAGAGCATCTCGCCGGACATGGGCGCGCTGACAAGCTCGGTGGAAAGCTCTTCCACATTCACGCCTTGCGCAGCGAGGGCGCGGGTGATCTGGCGGACGATGCCGGGGCGGTCGTGGCCGACGAGTTCGAGCGTGGTGACGCGGCGGGCAGCGTGGGGATGAACTTGCGCGTCGGGCCGGGCGAGCACGCTGAGGCCGACTTCTTCGAGTTGCTGCAAGGCGGCGGTGAGCGCCGCTTGGTTGGTGGCGGGCACGGTCACGCGGACAATGCCGGCGAATTCGCCGCCGAGCCGGCACATGCGGCTTTCTAGCCAGTTGCCGCCGTGCTCGGAAACGAGCCGGGCGATGGATTCCACGAGGCCGGTGCGGTCGCGGCCGAGGACGGTCATAATGAGAGGGGATTGCATGGGGACTTGGTTAAACTGGCGGGTGCCGGCTGGCAAGCGATTACTTGCGGGCAGGCGGGGCGCATCTCAGTTGCTTGCAGCCTTCCAGTAACACTGGGCTTCAGCCCGGTGACCGAAGCCCCGGAGCAGAGCCGTTTCAGCGGCCTGGGGAATTGGCCCGCCGCGAACCGGCAGGCAAAACGGTTGAAATCGTTCTGCCCCACCGCTTTGGACCTCTCACCCGGCTGAAGCCGGGTGCTAATGTGAACGGCCGTTCCACGCGGCCTGAAACCGAGATGCCCCCTGGCGCTCAGGCAAAAAGTTTCCAGCCGTAGCCATGCAGTGGGGGTTCAACGCAAAACGCAGCGGCGCAAAGATATAAGGCGTTGGGAAACCTTGCGCCGCCTTGACTGTTTGGTGATCGTCAACCCCAGCCTCTCCCAGCCCCTTGGCGTCTCCGCACTGCAACAGTCCAATTTGTTCACAAGCTCAGAGGAAATTTGCGGGAAGACATAGAGACAGAAAAATTGAAGACAGAATAATGGGTTCCTCTTTATTGTTCTGTCTGCCTTTCCTGCTCCGTTGCGCCTCTGCGTCTTTACGTTAAGAAGGTTCTGACCCAGTGCCGGGTCATGGCTTAGCCTTGTCGACGGCAGTGGTTGCGTTACAGTCGTTGGGCCATGATTTCAAGAATTGCCTTCTCTCGAATCCTGCCGACCATGATGGCGGTGGCCGCGTTGTTTCTGGCGGTGAACCGCTTGCGCGCCCAAGTCGTCAACGGCAGCTTCGAATCGCCAGGCGGCATTAATCCCTACCGGGTGTTTACCACCGGCAAGGGATTGTCCGGATGGGTCGTGGAGCGCGGCACGGTGGAGGTCGTTGGCCGTTACTGGCAGGCGGAGGAAGGGGAACAGTCGCTCGATTTGAACGGGATTTTCGAGCAGATAGGCACCATCTACCAGGATGTGCCCACCAAAGCCGGACAGCGCTACCGGATCCGGTTCGCGTTTGCCGGCAACCCAGCGGGAGGCCCGACGATGAAAAGCTTCAAGGTTTCCTGGGACGGCAGGAAGTCACCACGCTGAGTTTTGACACGACCGGCCTGAGTTGTACCAACATGGGCTGGCGGCACCATGAAATCGTCGTGGCGGCCTCGGGTGCCACCGGGCGGATGCGTTTCGAGAGTCTCACGCCGACGTTCTGCAGACTGACGCTCGATGATATTTCAGTCACGCCGGTGGACGGAGCAACACCCACACTGCGAGAACTGGTGCCACCGGCCAGCCTTCGCCCGTCCAAGCCCGCCGCAAACACCGCCGCTTCCGGCACGTCAACTTTGGCGGCAACGGCAACGGCCACGGTCACGGCGGATGATTCCGTGGCAACGAATGCCACACTGCAAATTCAGTTGTGCCCGGTGCTTACGATCTTCGGATCGGTCGGCCACAAGTATCGCATCGAGTCGACCGATGAATTGGAGTCGGCGTCATGGCAGGTGGTCACCCATCTCACGTTGTCGAGCAATCCACAAATATGGGTGGACACGCACGGTGCTAACGCTCTGCGGCGTTTCTACCGTGCGGTGCCAACGGGGCGCTGATTCGTCGGTTGCGGCCTTTCTCGGGGTCAGTTATTTCACCGGTGGGTGGCTCCTTTTCCAAGTGCCGCGCCCCGCTGGGGTGCGCCGTGGGCAACCCGGCGCTGGGGCGGCGGGCGGGTTTGAGGTTTGACGGCGGACGCAGAAACGGGTATTCCCACGACGACGTGAGAGCTTATTTTTCCATGGCGCGAGGGTTTGGCGGTTTCTTCCTGCGGTCGCTGGCGCTGCTGGCGGCCTCGCCCGGCCCGGCGGCCGAGCCGGTGGTCGTCAATTTTGGCGTCCCGTCCGATCCGCCGCTAGTGCGGAAGTTCGGCTTCGCCAACTCCTGCACGGTGCCGGTGAGTCGTTACGTCCGGGACGCGCCGGCGCTGGCGGCGCTGCGGCCCGACACGGTGCGGGTGGAGTTGGGGTTGGGCAAGCCGGGTGCCGGTTGGCTCACGCCGGTCGTCGGCGGCACGCCCGGCAACCTCCAGTATTCCTGGGACGAACTGGATACGCTCGTGACCGTGCTGCGCACCAACGGGATCTGGCCGATCATTAGCCACAGCTACACGCCGGTCGTGCTGCAGCGCGAGGACTGGAATTTCCCGCCGCCGAGCTTGCGCCAGTGGGCGGGGTGTGGCCGCGAACTGGCCTACCATTACCGCACCTCCGGCGTGCGCCTGGGCGGGCATGAGATCTGGAGCAGCCCGGACCTGACGACGTTCTTCAACGCTTCGCGCGGCATCTATTGCCAGTTGGTCAAGCAAACCGTGCTGGCGTTGCGCGAGGGCGATCCTGACGCGGTCATCGGCGCGCCGGCGATTGCGGAGCGGGCCGAATGGGTGGTGCCGTTCTTGGGGTTCGTCGAGTTTGAAAAACTGCCGCTGGATTTCTTCGCGTTCCAAGCTGTCGCCCCCGGCGGCGCGGAGCAAACTTGGGGACCGGCCACCAACCGCCTCCTCGACATCCGCAAGGCGCTGGTGGCCTCGCCCCGGCTGGCCACCACGGAAATCCGCCTTAGCGCCTTCAACCCGTTGCCCAGCGCCCAGTGCCGTCCGGGCGGCGCGGTGGACCAACCGGCCCTGGCGACGACCGTCCTGGAGGCGATGGCCCAGTTCCTGGGCGAAAACGATCTCACGGCGGTCAATTGGGCCAGTCTCATGGACGCGGGCGGCAAGCAGGAGACGCTGGGTTTGCTGGACGAGGCGGGCAATCCCCGCCCGGCGTTCGGGGCGTTTGCGTTCTACGCCGACATGCCGGTGGACCGCCGCCAGGCCGCGGCCCCGGCTCCGCTTCGCGTGCTGGCGTCGGCCGATGCCGGCCGCGCGTGCGCCGTGGTGTGGAACCCCTCCGGCAGCAGTCAGGCAGCGCGGGTGCAGTTGGACGCGCTACCCTTTGCCGGCGGCCAGTTGAAGATTCACCAGCTCGACGCCGGGCACTCGCTGGGCTTGAACCGATCCAACATCTGGAGTTTGGTACCGCAGGAAACACAACCTTTTGATGGAACGAACGTGGCGTGGGCCGGGGAGTTGCCGGCGGGCGGGGTGGTGTATTTGAAAGCGGAGTTGCGGACGGCTCCAGTCGCTCCCGCAGCACCGCCGAGTGCGCAGTTGGTGCGGTTGCACCGCTACTTTCCCGAGCGCGGCAAGAGTAATTACGCCGACTTTAACCGCGCCGACTGGACCGCGCGGCTGGGCATGGGCAGCGAGGACCGGAGTGTTTCCATGATCGGCGTCAACTTGGCGAACTGCCCCACGAACCTGCTGGTGAAAGTTCAAACCAGCGGTTCTCCACGCAAGCTAGACAAGGATTCGGTGCTGGCGGTGCGCGTGGACATTTTCGACCGGAACAGCTTCACCAAGAGCCTCCTGTTTCACGCCGGACTGTATGATCCAACGCGGGATGGACGCATTCCCTGGGGGACTTACAAGGCTCCCGACCAGGTGGTCAAGGTCGGCGCGGACCAGCCGTGGTCCATTGATCTGGCGGGGTTGACCTCGCCTTACTGGGGGCGGCGGGCCATCGTGACCTTCATCCTCCAGAATGCCGGGAACGGCGCGCGGGCGAAGTTCACGCTGTCCTCACGGCGATGAGATCGGCTCGGCGGGCACCTTGGCCGTACCCACGCAGTCGGCTTGGGGCGTGGGCTTCCTGCCGGGCCGCCACCAAGGCGGAGCGCCGACATTCTTGTCGGCCAGTCCGTGCGGTCCAAGGTCTCGCCGACAAGAATGTCGGCGCTCCGCCTTGGTGGCGGATCTGCGGGAAGCCCTCGCCCTACCACCGCCTGCGTGGATATAGCCTGGCACCGCCAGCCATCACTTCCGGCCGGGCGAACTGCTGACTTTCGCGGGCGGCTCGTTGGTAGGCGGCTGCAGCACGAACTTCAGCGAGGCGGAGTTGATACAATAACGCAGGCCGGTTGACTGGGGGCCATCGTCGAAGACGTGTCCCAGATGCCCGCCGCACTTGGAGCAAAGCACCTCAGTGCGTTTCATGAACAGGCTGTCGTCTCCCTGTTCGGCTACGGCAGCGGCGGATTCAGGCGCGGAGAAGCTGGGCCAGCCGCAGCCTGAGTCAAACTTCGCGTTAGAAACGAACAACTCCTGTCCGCAACCGGCGCAGCGATAGACGCCGGGCTGGTGGTTATCCCAGTATTCGCCGGTGAACGGGCGTTCAGTGCCCTTTTGCCGGAGCACTTCGTACTGCTTGGGCGTGAGGGTTTTCTTCCACTCGGCTTCGGTTTTGGTTATGGGGGTTTTCACGGAGATGGGAGCTGCTGGCTGGGCTGCGGTCGGCACCGCGCTGACTGCGTTGGTTTGCGCTCGACCGCAGCCGGCGGCGGCGAGGGCCAGCGCCAGCGCGGAGAGGAGCGGACGGCAATTTTTCACGACGCAAGCTAGTGCCGCCACCTAGTTTTGCAACTTTGACGGAAAACCTTGACTCCGACACCGCTGGGGTGCTAAGTGTGGCCCGTCCACCATCGGCTGTTGTGGTTATCTATATGCGCTGTCCTAAGTGCGGATGTCAGGAAGACAAAGTCATTGATTCGCGAGCCTCCCGCGAAGGCGCTACCATCCGCCGTCGTCGCGAATGCGCGGGCTGTGCCTTCCGCTTCACCACGTACGAGGAAATCGAGCACGAGGGGCTGATGGTCGTCAAACGCGACGGCCGCCGGGAGGAGTTGTCCCGGGACAAGCTGCTCTCCGGCATCCGCAAGGCTTGTCAGAAGCGTCCCATCAGCCTCCAGGCGATGGAGCAACTCGTGGATCAAATTTTCGATCAACTGGTGACGCGCTACGAAAGCGAAGTTTCGGCGGAAGAACTCGGCAAACTCGTCATGGACGGCCTGCGAGCGTTGGATCAGGTGGCCTATGTGCGCTTTGCCAGCGTTTACCGGCGCTTCCAAGAGGCCACCGACTTCGTCCAGGAAGTCAAGAAACTGGAAACGCCGCCATGATCCTGTTGGCTAACGACTGTCTCCTGCTCCGCCTGTCCAACGGCGAAAGCGTGCCGTTGCGGGCGGAGATGATCAGCTTCGAGGTTTCCGACGACGAACCGACCCTCCTCGATGCTGATTTCATCAACGATGTCGCCGCCGCCGTGTTCCACTATTTCAAGCACGACCTCCAACTGCCCACGGTCACCATGGGAGAATTTTGCGAGGCGATGGAGCGGGTGCTCCGCAGGTTCGCGCCGCCCGCCAAGCCGGTGCCCGTGGTCGTTTCAGACTTGGTTCTCGAGGCCGATCTTGGCCGGCTCGCGGATGAATCCGCAGGGATTGAGTTGCTCTTTTTCACCCGGTTGCGGGCCGAGGTGCGCAACCGCCTGCGCGAAGCTCCGGCGCAACTGCGTTTCTGCGGCCTGCGGCGCTGTGTCAAACAACTGGTCGGCACCCGCCGCTGGAGCCGCCGCTGCTGCCGTCTGCGCGACCAGATCGTGGCGTTTCTCCGTGGCTACCTGCAGGCCGAAACCAGCGCCGCGTCCTGCCCGGTGGTAGTGGAGTGAGGCCGGATTTGCGGCGGTTGATTCCGGTTTGACAACGCCAGCCAAGGAAGTAGAGACCGGCCGGTTTGGTACGACGCAACCGCGATGAGCAAATACTGGCACGCCCTCAAGATCGGCCTGCAGAACAACCTGACCTACCGGGTGAACTTCTTGGCGCGGGCGTTGTTTGGCCTCATCCCGCTCATCGCCATCCTCCAGGTGTGGCGCACCATCTACGCGGGAAAGCCAGCCGGTGGAATGGTCTCCGACTACACGCTGGCGCAAATGATCTCCTACTATCTGCTCGTGAGCGTGGTGGACGCGCTGTCGGCGGTGAACGATGACGACTGGCAGATCGCCGCAGACATCAAGGACGGCAACATCAGCCAGTTCCTACTCAAGCCGATTGATTATCTGAGCTACCGGCTCTGTCTCTTTTGCGCCGGACGCATCGGCTACCTCGGCATCGCGGCGATTCCGTTGGGTTTGTTCATCCTGAGCCTGCACGAATACTTTGTCCTGCCACCTTCGTGGGGGACCTTCGCCCTGTTTCTTGCCTCCGTCGCGCTGACGGCGCTGTTGCAGTTTTTCCTCTCCTACACCATGGCGCTGCTGGCGTTCTGGGTGCTGGAGGTTTCCACGTTCATCTTCGTGCTGTATGCCTTCGAATACATCGCCAGCGGGCATCTGTTCCCGCTGGATATTCTGCCGCCTGTGCTGGCGAAGGTTTTGTTCCTCACGCCGTTTCCATACCAGTTGTTTTTTCCGATCAGCGTGTACCTGGGCAAGGTGACGGGCGCGGAGCTTTGGCGCGGGATGGCGATCCAATTGGCCTGGGTGATCCTTGGCTACCTGCTGGCTCGGTTCGCCTGGCGGCGGGGCATAAAACGTTACGAGGCGGTGGGGGGATGAGATGAGAAAGTCAAAGTCCGAAGTGCGAAGTCCGAGCCGGGAGATGCCGTCCGTGCGCTCGGCAGGCAGCCTCGGGCGTTATGCGCGAATTTATGGCGCGCTGTGGAGGAACTCCGTGACGAGAGAGACGATGTTCAAAACGAACTTCCTGATGTGGATCTTCGTCGAGATCCTGTGGTTTGCGCTGCAATTGAGCTTCATCGGCGTGCTTTACCTGCACACCGATTCCATCGGCACTTGGACCAAGTGGCAGGTGGTGATGCTGATCGGGGCCAGCCACTTCATCCAGCAACTCTACCAGGCGTTCTTCCTGATCAACTGCTCGAACCTCTCCGAGTTGGTCCGCAGCGGCAAGCTCGACTTCCTGCTGCTCTGGCCGGCGAACACGCGCTTCATCGTCTCGCTGCGGCAGGTGGATCTCGGCGCGTTCGTCAATGCCGGCACCGCGCTGGCGATCATGGCCTACGCCGCCCGACAGCTTCAACTGGTGCCGAGTTTCGGCCAGATCGCCGGTTTCCTAGTGCTTTGTGGCGTGGGCATCCTTGTTCACTACTCGCTGATGTTCATGCTGGCGGCGATCAGCTTCTGGACGATCCGCGCCCAAGGCATTGTGTGGGGCTATTACAACTTGTTCCAAATCGCCCGGATGCCAGACGAAGCGTTCAGCGGGTTGTTCAAAGCCGTCTTCACCTTTGCGCTGCCGATGCTGCTGGTGTCCAACGTGCCTGTGCGCCTGCTGACGTCGAAACTCGCGTCCGTCGAACTGCCGCTGATCATGCTCGGCATGGCGGTGGGGTGCTGGTTCGCGTCGCAATGGTTCTGGCGCGTTTCACTCCGACGCTACACCAGTGCAAGTTCGTGAGTGTGGCCGCAGCGTGCTGCCGATGGTCCCCTGTGCGCCAAGGTTACGCACAGCGTGGCCGCCCTTCGCATATCCCCTCCCGCAAATCTGCGACGCCACCCGACGCTGGCCGATTTCATCTACCACCACCGTCTTTGGTTGCGCACGCACTGGCCGAATGGCGACGGTTTTCGCCTTTGCTGCGCTTGGGCTTGCGAATTCGTGGGGGCCATATAGTAGACGTCCTAGTGAAGTTTACATTTGGCGACGCAGAATTGCTTTACCTTTTCGTTAGACCAGGACGCCACGGTGTCCCGGATGGATCGTTCCACCGTCGCCAATTGCGTGGCGTATAGCCCGGTCGTGACTTC
>CAINDV010000028.1 GCA_903847485.1 uncultured Verrucomicrobiota bacterium | reverse complement strand
GATCGCCTTGGGCGTTTCCTCCAGAACCAGCTTGGTTTCGCCGAAGAGAGAAGTGATTTCGGTGCGAGTGGTTTTGTGCGGGGTCGGGTTGGGTGTTTTAAGCATCTACCCCTATGCCCACAATCATTTCCACAAAGCGACTCTTTTCCGACTTCGGAGTTCGGGCTGAAATTTCGTCTGGGGCAACGATCGGAGATGGAATTGAAGATGAACCTCGCTCCCTGAGTTGGCCCGGATTCCATCGGCCTGCGCCGGGCCGCCCGATCCGGCCAGGCCATGGGAAATGCTTCAAATTGAGGGATTTGAACTCGCCAATCTTGCCCCGGTTTTACCCCTTTTTCTGAGGTCTGAAGCTGCCAATGGTCAGTGATTAGTCGGCCAAGGATGGAGTTTTGTACCGCCGGCGTATCCGGTGTGACGAATCTTGGGCGCGGCTTTTCGGGCTAGAATCGGGGGAATGGTGCGAAGCAGATGAGTGGTAGGCGTGGGGAGCAGAGTCACCGCCGGGTCGGCGAAGTCCGGCGGTCGAGAGGTTAGGCTGGGACCGACGCGGGGCAGATTCGGCCGGGGTGGGTGCCCGGGGTTTGGAGGTGCCGGCTATCGGGGTGTCCGTGCCGTCACGTCTCGAGGGGGCCGGAGCCGGTAGGGTTTTGCAGATGTCGTCAGGGACTTTCGTGCCACCGAGGACGCCTGCCACCTGCATGGCGCGGCCAAGCCGCAACCAAACTGCCGGGCCACCCGATTCAACGCAGAGGCCGCAGAGGTTTTCGCACAGGGTCGCAGGGGAAACGTGTTCTCTACGGACCTCCGCGCCAACCATTGCGTCCTCGGCGTTAAAGAAATCTTCGCCGAACGCGACGCAGTTGGGAGATAGCGCTGCGGGGAGGAAAAACTGGTTGCAGAGTGCCCGGCTGGCTTTTAGCATCACGCCGCAATGTTCTTTCGTTTGCACCCGAGCCACCGCCGCGTTGCCTGCCTGACAGGGCGTCCTGACTGGCAGGGCGTCCTGACTGGCAGCGGCGGACGCCAGTTCGTTCACGCCGAGATGCTGCTTAAACCAGCCCTAAACCGCACGGCTTGAGGATTTTTGCATGACCGCAGCCAGCCCCATCCTCCGCACGCTCGTCATGTATGTGCTGAGCCTGCCGGTGGCGATTGTGCTGGGCTATGCGCTGGCCACGCCGTTGGATCTTTCCAATCTTGGCATTTTTCTGGTCGTGGCGTTCATCCTGTCGCTGCCCTTGCAGTTGCGCTGGCACCATCCCTTGCTGCTCCTGAGCTGGAATTCCTCGGCCCTGTTTTACCTTTTGCCCGGGCCTCCCCATTTCTGGCTGGTGATAACCGCCCTGAGCCTGACCATTTCCATGGCACGCCGGACCATGAGCCGCACGGCGGAGACCAACTCCGTGTCGGCGTTGAACTGGCCGCTAATACTGCTGGCGGTGACGGTGTTGGCGACCGCGCAGATGACCGGCGGCATTCGTCTGCGCTCTTTTGGCAGCGAGGGGGCTATTGGAGGGAAGCACTACATCGTCATTCTGGGTGCCATCGCCGGGTACTACGCCATTTCCTTGAACCGGATCCCGCCCGCCCGCGCCAAGTTGTACACCGCCCTCTATTTGCTGGGCGGCACCACGGTTCTGCTGGGCACGGTCCCTTTGGTGCTGGGCCGCGAGTTTGATTTCCTGTGGTACTTGTTTCCCGTGGACCGGGTTACCGCCATTGGTTCGGACTCCCAGTGGTCGCGTTTTTTCGGGGTTAGCGTGGCGGCCCAGTTCTTCATCGCCTTTCTATTTTCGAAGTATGGGTTGAGCGGCTTGTTCCTGGCTGGCAAACCGTGGCGTCTCGCAGTGTTGATCCTGGCGCTCGGCCTCGGCCTGTTCGGAGGCTATCGCAGCGTGTTGGTCCGGTTCCTCCTGGTGTTTGCCATCCAGTTCCATCTCGAGGGACTGTTCCGCTCCAGACTGCTGCTGCCGATCACGATCTTTGGCTGTGGGACCGCGGCGTTAATGGTAGGCTTCGCGCCGCATCTACCCAAGCAAGTGCAGCGCTGCATGACCTTTCTACCCGTGGAGGTGGATCCGATCGTCCGCGTGGACGCCGACTATTCCACCCGCTGGCGGTTGGATATGTGGAAGGCTGTCTTGCCAGAGGTGCCGCGCTGCCTGCTTCTGGGCAAAGGCTACGCAATTGACCGCTCAGACCTTGATCTCTCGGTTGACCCGAATCTCGCGCACGCCAATCAGGCCGGCAACTACTATGCCGCTATGATCTCCAGCGACTTTCACAACGGGCCGCTCTCCCTGCTCTTGCCGCTGGGCCTTTGGGGGTTCCTCGCCTTCGCCTGGCTCGGCGGGGCGGGACTCCGCGTGTTACACCGCAATTTTCGCTATGGTGATCCGGCGCTCAAAACGATCAATACCTACCTGCTCGCCGCCTTCTCCACCCAACTGGTGATGTTCTACTTTGTCTACGGCAGTTTCCATACGCAGCTCGCGGAATTCTTGGGCCTGCTGGGTTTGAGCGTGGCGCTAAATGGTGGCGCGTGCAAACCCGCGGCGGCCACCAAGGCCGAGGACGAGCCGCCCTCCCCACTGGTCCCGGTCATGCCCAGATCCCGCTCGTTGCTGGGCCGGCGGTGACCCGCCATTTTCGCGCCGCGCCCGCCGCCACCACCGATTTCGTTTGTCAGTCCCGGCCGCACGAAATACGTTGCGCCGGCCTGAATCACGGGCCGTTGTGCCCGGCAGACGAAACCCGATCATGCACGAACTGGCGATCATGGAGAGCGCGTTGGACCTGGCCCTGGGCCAAGCCCGGCAAGGCGGGGCTGGCCGCGTCCGGGTCATCCGCTTGCGGATCGGGACGTTGAGCGGCGTGGTCCCGGAGGCGTTGCAGTTCGCGTTCGAGGCACTCGCTCCAGGCACGCTGGCCGAAGGCGCGCAACTGGCGATCGAGCAGGTGCCGGCGTGCTTCTGGTGCGCGGCGTGCGCCCGGGAATTCACGTCCGCCGATCTCATCGCGCAATGCCCGGACTGTCGCGAACTCAGCGGCGACTTGCGCACCGGGCGCGAACTGGAACTTACCTCACTGGAGATTGATTGATGTGTAAAGATTGCGGATGCGGAGCGCCGGAAGCATTTCCGGCCAGCGTTTCAACCCACCAACACGGGCACGATCACGAGCCTGGTCATGCTCATTCCCACGAGCATGACCACGATCATCCGCACTCGCACTCTCACGAACCGCCACCACCGCTTCGCAAAGTCGAAATCCGCCAACCTATCCTCGACAAAAACGACCGCCAGGCCGAGCGCAATCGAGGTTTCTTCAGGGCGCGCGGGATGTTGGTGCTGAATGTCCTCTCGTCGCCGGGTTCGGGCAAGACCACTTTCCTCCGCGAGACCGTCCGCGCGCTGGGCGGCCGTTTGAAAACCGCTGTCATCGTCGGGGATCTGGCCACGGACAACGACGCCCGGCGCCTGCGCGAATCGGGCGCGCCGGTGGTGCAGATCACGACGGGCACGGTCTGCCACCTCGAAGCGGAAATGGTGGCGCGTGCGCTGAAGCACCTTGATCTGACCGGCCTTGATTTGCTCATCATTGAGAACGTAGGCAACCTGGTCTGCCCGGCCTCCTACGATCTGGGCGAAGACTTGCGCGTCGTCCTCTTGTCGGTCACGGAAGGTGAGGACAAGCCGCTGAAGTATCCGCCGATGTTCCAGTCGGCGGATGTCGCCATCGTCAGCAAAGTGGACCTCGCCCAAGCTTGCGACTACGACCGAGACGCCGCGCTGGGCAATCTTCGCAAGTCCGCGCCGCGCGCGCGAATTTTTGAAACGGCCGCCAAAACCGGCGTAGGGCTTGACGCCTGGTGTGACTTCCTGGTGGCCGAGCGGCAGAAGCGCAAGGCCCTCGATCCGCTCGGGCTTTAATCCTAACCCTTCAGTAGCCGGTAGGGCGAGGCTCCTGCCGAGCCGTGGCTGGCGCGATATCATCCCCTTTTTCTTTCGCGGCTGCCAGTCACCAAAAAGTGAGATCAGTCAGAGTGGCGGTCAGAGGCCTCTGTCTCAAGCCCGGCGCGGCTCGACAGGAGACTGGCCCTACCACCGTCTGCGTAGATACGGTTTAATCCGAACTGGAGGTGGGGTTAAGAAAAGAGCCTGGCGGCGCGGTCAGCGGAATGGGAAGAACGTTTCCTTCAGCCCGCCCTTTTCCGTGCGAACCACCGCCCCGGGTCGGATGCCATTGGTGCGGAACCAGCCTTGGTTGACCTCTAGCACATACTGGATGAGGCGCGAATCGGAAGGCGCTGAGTTGGTGTTCAGCGGCTGGAGATCGTGGATTTCCCGCACCACGCCGTCTGGATCAATGTAGGCCAGCGACAGCGGCACGAGGGTGTTCTTCATCCAGAAACTGCGCCGCTCGGCGTCGTTGAAAACAAAGATCATGCCTTCTCGGTCGGGCATGTTCGTGCGGAACATCATGCCCGTCATCACTTCCATCGGTTGCCGGGCAATCTCAGCGGTGAGGCGCTGGTTATCGAGCCACAGCGTCAGGGTGGGCAGGCGCGGTTGAGCTTGCTGGGGCAGGGCCAGCGCGAAAACGTCGCCGGCGGGCGGTTCGGATTTGCCACAGCCGGGACCGCCGGCCAGCAGCGCGAGGAGAGTGAGGGCGAAGCAGAGTCGTTTCATGGCGACAGGTTGGGCGAGGACGCGGGTAAATTCAACGGCGAACTTCACGCGGGGCGGGCGGGTTTGGCCGCTTCGATCAGTTCCCAGAACTTGGGGTTGTCCTGCAGCGCCTCGTCCTCGCCGGTCTTCAGGCCCGAGCGGAAGAGAAAATCCTTCAGTGTGTTCCGGCTCAGGATGCGGTGGACCACGACGCCCAGTTCGTGCCGCTCGAAATACACGCGGTAATCGCCGACGCGAAAGCGGTGAAGCGTGCGCCCGCCGCGCTCCAGCTCGCCGAACTGGTCCAGCTCAGTGCTGACCTGCTGGGGCAGGCCGCGAAACTCGCCGAGGATCTGCAACTGGAGTTCCTTCGGCATGCGCGCCAGTTCCCCGGCGCTGGTGGGGTTGAAGATGATTTGAAATGGCTTCATGGATTTCGCGGTTCCGTGTCGGACGGCGCGGCCGGGCAGGGATCCGTCCGCCGCCAACCGACGCCGACAGGCTCCGCCAAATGGCCGGGGGTTGCAACCGTTTTTTGCCCCAGGCCGCGGGGCGGATCCTCAGAAGGCGGCGGCACGGCTGGAGCAAGCAGGTGGGCAAGACCTGCAAGTATTACCTGATGGAACCGGGCCGCCGGGCGGTGCTGGTGGAACTCAAACTGAAGGAACATCTGAGCCGTAACCATGCAGCAGAAAGACCCTCCAATGAACCGCAGAGACATAGCGCGGCCAAGCCGCAACCTAACTGCCGGGTTACCCGATTCAACGCCGAGGCCGCAGAGGTTTTCGCAAAGGGTCGCAGAGGCAACGTGTTCTCTGCGGACCTCCGCGCCGACTATTGCGTCCTCTGCGTTAAAGAAATCTTCGCAGAACGGGACGAACAACGCCGGCACGCGCGCCTGGGTGGTTTCGGAACGCGTCCGGCCATTGAGCGGTAGGTGGATTCCATCAGCAAGCCCGGCGGAATCTCGTTTGTGCCGAAGTGGAGGACGGCCCGCGCCGCGAGGGTGGGGAGCAGCAGAAGGAGAAGCGCGCTGAAGCGCTTCATGGCTGGCGGATGCGGCTCGGCGCAATCCAGTCGTAGCTGGGCCGGGAACTGCCGTCGGAAAACGTGACTCCGCGCGGGAGCCACGAGATTCCCGATTGGTGCAGTTCCGGCGTGCAGGCGATGGCGGTGATGCCAAATTGCTCCACCGCTCTGACCTCGCCGGCTTCGCTGACGCCATTGCCATTCCGGTCGTGCCACAGCGCGAGGCCGTGGAGTTCCGCGCCACGCAGGACACTGTCTCCGTCCGCATCGAGCGAGCCGAGCGCGTCGTAACCGTCGTGCCAGAAGATCCAGAAGGTAACGTTGCCGAACATTTGCAGAGCGGACGTGATTTGTCCGCTGCCGTCGGAATCGAAGACCAGCCAGGCGGCCTTGGGCGTGATCCAGCCCCATTCACGGGGCAAGCCGCTGCCGTCTAGGTCGAAGGTGACTCGCGCTTCCGGGTCCACCAAATCAGCCAGGGCCGTAGCCGGCGTGAGCGGCACAAGGATGGGTGTGATCGCGCGGCCCATGCCGTTCAACGTTGTCTGCCGGTCTTTGAGTGCGGCGATCTCCTTCGCATCCTTCACGGGGTCGAGCAGGTTGAGCATGTAGCGGATGACCTCCTGGCTGTAGCAGACGCCCGGGCCGATGAAGCCGCGGCGCGAACTGCGGATCGGGTTACGGCCGGAGGAGACGTCGTTCCACACACCCTTGATCCATTCCTGAATCGTGAAGTCGCCCGTGATCTCAGTCTTCCAGGCGACGTTCAACGTCTTGCGATAGGCTTCGAGCGCATCCTTGCGGCGGCCCGCCTGATCCAGGCACCAGGCCAGGCCAAGTTGAGTGGGGAGGATCAGCCATCGTTGCTCGTCAGTGTTCGTCGATTTTCTCAGAAGCACGATGGTCCGCTCGTAAAGGCGGATGGCATTGGTCAGATGATCGAGCGCGGTCTGGCGGGCTTGTGGAGTCGGCGGCAGGGAGACGGTGCGCGGGACGCCGGAATCTGAACCGGGATAATCGAACTGCGGGCTCTGGTCGTTGGTCCGCACGCTGATCGTGATGAGGTTGGTTGAATAAGCCATTGAGTGAAGCCTCGCCAATTGGTAGGTGAGTTGAAAGCTGTTAGTGTTGTTGGCGAGCCGCTGCTGGAGATTTGCGAAAAGCCGGGCGATGGAAATCTTCTCGGTTTCGTACCACGCGAACATGGCTCGGGCCGGCAGCGCCGCGAACCAAAGGATGAAGAGCGCGATGAAAAGTCGGAGTGAGCGCATAGGCGCAGCAGGCTAGCAGCCGGCCGGGCGGCTGACAAGCCCGCTGACCGAGCGAGAGGTGTCCGTCACTCGCTTGGGAGCCGCGCGTGGGGCGAAAGTTCTGGCGCGGCGTGCCGGCGGCGACGAGATTCGAGCGACCCGCCGAGGTGTAGATCACTGCCCGGGCGGCTTGCGCGGCCGGCGAGAGATCATAAGGCAGATTCACCGCCGCTACGGGTGACCCGCCGGGCACCACCTCGCCGGTGGTTAGAATCGCCGCCCGATAGAGACCCGCGGCGAATCCGGCGGGATTCATGAACCCCACCTGCCGGAGCTGCGGCGCCGTGATGCCGGCCGCCGAGTTGCCGAAGCAGACCCGCTCGGTCCCGCCACCGCTGACACTGCCATCCCACTCGCGGATGATGAGTTGTTTGCCGACCGCCCAGGCCACGCCGCTGCTGTTGGCAAAACGCACGATGGCAGAGCCGTTGCCGAGGTAAATGTCTCCGTCGGCTTGCAAAAACACAGTGCCCAGGGTCTCGCTGTAGCCCTGGAAATTGAGCCGAGCGCCCGTCGTTCCGACCAACGAAACCCACGCCGAGTCGGCGACCTGGTTCGAGTTCTGCCACTGGAGAATGGCTTTGTTGTCGCCGCCGCCGACCACCATGCTGCCCGCGACTGCCGTGATGCCAGTAGGCTTGGCCAGCGCGAGCGTGCCTCGCCACACCGTGAGCGTGCCGCTCAGGGTGTTGGCCGCCGACCCGCCGAGAAAGGACGGCAGCGTCTGCCAATACTCGCCTGCACCACCACCACTCCAGACCAGTCTGCCCGTGCCGGAAAGCGCGCCGTTTAGCGCGGTCAGGTTGCCGCCGCCGGTGTCCACCGTCAGCGTGAAGCTATTCAGATTGATGTTCCCGTTCAACGTGCCGGTCTGCCAACCGAAGGTGGTGTTGCCCAGTAGGTTGTAACTGGCGGCGGAGTACCCGCCTCCCAGGTCCGCGGTGGGATTGGTATAAGTTCCCGCCGGCACCTCCATCGCGGGCGACACTTGCGTCAGCACCAGACACGCAGCTACGATGAGCGATGCCGACGAACTCAAATTCAACACAGAGTTGCGCGTCTTCGAGACCGAGTAGGGCAGTCAGCGGATAACTGCTCCATCAAGAAAAAGGCCGGAGGATTGCCCCCGGCCTTTGAATGCAGAACCTTAACGGAACACTTATGGATTTCTTTCGAGCCGATAGAACCGATGCGCTGGCAGCGAGCCGGTCGGGGTCGGATCGTTGAGTCTAAGAGTGCCACCATTTCCAGTGCCGGTGCCTGAACCAGTTAGCGGAGTCCAAGAGGGATTCGTGAGGTTGTCCTTGTAAACCAAGGTGTACTGGGAGGACGAAACGGTATTCGGAACGTCGAAGGTCGGCACTCCGCCCGGCCGACTAAAGCCGGACAGTGGCAACTCAAGCGGGGAGACGACGATCACGCTGCCGCCCCCCGTGACAAAGGAAGAGTTACTCTGATCGTAAGTGCCGGCACCTTGACTCACGCCACCAACTGTCAGGCTGGAGACGGTCAGCACGCCGCCGCCGCCGGTCTCCACGAACGTACCATCTTCCAGCGTCAGACTCTTGATCGTGTCCGAATAGTCGTTCAGGGCCAGAGAGGAACCCGCGCTGACGAGGATCACGTCCGAGACGTCGCTGATCTGGTCAGACGCACCCCACGCCAGAAACGCCACACTGCTTACCGTGCCCACCGTGATGGTGCCACACAGCGCGTCAGTGGGGGCCGCCAGTTGGATCCAACCCCGGTTCACCAGAGTGGTTCCCGTGTAAGTACTGGTGGCATCGATGGTAATCCTATGCGCCACCACGCTATTGAAGATGACTGTGCCGTTGCCGGAAATAGAACCGTGTACGCCAAAGGGTTCATTGCCGCCGCCGCTGTCCACAATCAGCGTGTTACCATTGAGGTCGAGGGGAACCGTAAAACCTTGGTGCGCCCAGTGGGTCTGGCATAGTCCGACCAGCACGCCACTGTTGCCCGCGCCAACAATGCTGTCAATCCAGACCCCAGCCGCAGGAATCGCGGGCTCTGCCGGGGTGAGCACATTGCTGATGTGGCTACGATCCGTCGTTGAGAACGTCCAGACTGGCCCGTTCGTCGGGCCGACGGAGTTCTGGGCTACCACCTGCCAGTTGTAGTTCGTCACCGAAACCAGAGGGAGACTGAGCGGGTACTCGCTGATACTGACAGTCGCGGTCGGGGTCACTGGCTTCGAATCCCCAGTGAGCCAGAAAAAGACATCGTAGCTGCTGGCACCTGCACAGTCGGCCCAATCAAGCTTGGTGAGCATCATCGGATGGAGGCCCGTGGCCGAGTTGGTCGGTACGGGGCTGGCCGGCCCGTCCGGTACTGTTGCGATCACCGGCGGGCCGAAGTCGTCAACGTCAATGTAGCCCGAGCCGGTGACGAAGCCGCTGCCCGCAATGTAGGCACCTTTCGGCTTGGAGACTCCAGCCACTGTCAGGGCTTTCACATGCAGCACGCCGCCAGCTCCCGTTTGCACGGAGGTGCCCGTCGGTAGCGTCAGGTTGTGGATCCTATCCGAATGGCCGGCCAGATCCAGATAGGAGGCGCCATTCACGAGCGTCACGTCCGAGGTGTCGCTGATCTGGTCGGGCGCAGACCACGCCAGGAACGCCGCATTAGCTGCCGAGCCCACCGTGATAGTCCCCAACAGCGCGTCAGTGGGGGCCGCCAGTTGGATCCAGCCCCGGGTCACCACAGTGCTTCCCGTGTAAGTACTGGTGGCATCGACGGTAATCCTATGGTTCAACACGGTATTGAAGTTGACTGTGCCGTCGCCGGAAATCTGACCATGCACGCCAAAGGGTTCATTGCCGCCGCCGGTGTCAACGATGAGCGTGTTGCCATTCAGGATCAGGGGAACCGAGAAGCCATGGCTATTCCAGTGGGTCTGGCAGGAGCCGACCAGCAAGCCGGTATTGCCCGTGCCAACCGTGGTGTCAATGTAGATGCCTTGCGAGGGTCCATCGGGTCCAGGGGTGTAGGTCGTACTAATGAAAACCGGCATCGGTCCTACGATAGCAGTCACGGTATAGACCTTGGGGGTGCCATTCTGGGCAGTGACGGTGTACTGGACCGGACTGGTGAAGTTTTGGGGCGTAGTCGGGGAGCAGGTAGCCCCGGACGAAACCGTGATGGTAGGAGTAAGCGACGCCACATCCGTGGCGTCCGGCACATACAGGTTCACATTGGTCCCGCTGATCCAGCCGGTGCCCAGCCCGCCGAAATCGCAGCTCAGCATGTCGTTCTCCGGGCTCTGTAAATCAGCCGCGTCCACGACCTGGAAGCCGTTCAAAGTGATACCATTAACATATCCTCCAGGAGCAGGCTGTCCCTTGCCCCACACGTAAATATTGCCACTGCCGTCGGCCTCGGCCCGGTAAAGGATGACATAGTTGTTATTGGCCACCCAACTCTCATGAAGCGGCAGCGTATTGATGATCAACTTCGTGCTCGTGGGCTGAGTCGTGTCTGTTGCGCCGATTCCCCACTCACCGGCAGCTTTGTCCTGCTGGCACCCGACAACGACAACGTGATAAAGGTTACCCGGGGTAAGGCCCGAGATCGTGACGCGGTTGTGCCATGCGTTACCACTGCCTGAGCCAGTGGATCTGTACAGGCCCCCGTTGAGCATCTTCACGTTGAGATGATCATTCCAAGTGTTGGGGCCGGCCATGGCAACCCCACCCGAGTCTGTCGGGGCGGTGCTGAAGCCCACGGCAGTGGCAGTCCCAGTGCTATCCAACAAACTGGCTCCGGTAATGGCGGCCCCGGTAGTGTTATTAGCGAGGATGTAGTCGTTCCAGGCCGTCCCGGTGTAGGATACCGGGGCCTGTTGGTAAGCGCCGCTGCCACTGTCGTACATGAAGGATTTCCCATTCATTGCGTCACCCGCGGCGTTACCAAAGTTGACGTTGATTATGGCCGCCCCGGCTGCCGGGGCGAAGGCCAGCGCGCCGAACAGGAATACCGCCGTGCTCTTAAGAGTTAATTGAAACAGTTCTTTCATATAGATGTTTTGTTGTGTTGTTTGTGCTGTCCGTTTGTTTGTCTGTCGCCATTGCGATTTCATGTGCGTTCGTTCACTGACTGTTGGTTTATGATGCTTGCGCATCGGTGGTTTCGGGCCGGGAATGCCGCGCCACGACACCCCGCCGAGTACCTTCGCGCTCAGCAGAATCGCCCTGACAAATTGCGGCATTTCGGCTCACAGGTCTGTATCCTGTCGGAGCCGCGCGCTGCCTGTCAACGGTTATCTTGCGTCCTGTTACTTTGCGGTGCTCGGGGTTCCGGCTCCGCAAGTTGGCGGAGTGTTGGCTGGCAGCCGGTACGGGTTTAGCGGAGTGCGCCCGTCCTCGGGCGCAGAAACGCCGGCGAGACCGCAGGGTGGGCGAGGTTTCAGCGCCTTGGCAGTGGTCAAACTTGCTGCGCCAGGCCCAAGCCGCGCCGGACGAGCATCGCGGCCTCATCGTCCGCGTGGCTGGCTGCAGCGACTACTTCTGCGCCATGTCGGAAGAGTTGCAGGAGGCAATCATCGCCCGCACCGAGCACCAAGGGTTGTGACTCTACGGAGCGGCCCAGCCGGCCCGCAGTTCCTCCGGCGTCCGCCCCGTCTCGCGCAGCTTGCGTAGGCTCAGCGCGTCGTGACGTTTGGCCAACCGCACGCCGGTGCCGTCCGTCATCAGCGAGCAGTGGAAAAACGCAGGCGGTTTCACGCCGAGCGCACGGTAGAGCAGGATTTGCCTCGCCGTGGACGGCAACAAGTCCACCCCTCGCACAACCTCCGTGACGTGCATCGCTGCGTCGTCCACCACGACCGACAGTTGGTAGGCAGGCACGCCGTCGTGACGCCAGACGACAAAATCGCCGAAGTCCTTCCCAGCAGTGAACTGCTGGGGACCGAAGCCGCCGTCCACGAAGGCAATCGTTTCCCCGTCAGGCACGCGGAAGCGCCAGTTGACGCGCGGCCCGTGCGGATTCGCTGTGGCCAGGGCCGCATCGAAGGACGCTTGCTCGCCAGGCGGCTGGGGGGTGCGGTCTTTCGCCTTTGGATCTGCCGACTCTAGCCGGCAGGTGCCGGGATACACCGGCTCGTCTTCGCCTTGGTGCGGCGCGGCCAGTGCGCGAAGCACGTCCGACCGCGAGCAAGTGCAGGGGTAAATGAACCTGCCATCGAAGAGCTTGCGCATCGCCGCCAGATAGAACTCGCTTCGCTTGCTCTGGCAATACGGTCCCAGCGGCCCGCCGCAATCCGGACCTTCTTGCCAGACGAAACCAAACCACTTCAGATCCTCCAGCATGGCCTCCGCGAAGGCCAGCTTGAAGCGCGTGGCGTCCAGATCCTCATCCCGCAGCACCAGCGCCCCGCCGCGCGCCTGCGCCCGCTCTTGCGCCACCCAAAACGTCCGCGCATGACCGAGGTGCAGGTAGCCCGTCGGGGACGGAGCCAATCGTCCGCGGTAGGGCTGGGCTGCGGGGGCGTCGGGCATGTGGATGGGCGGGGCACACCTTCTCGCCAGCGCTGCGCCCGCCGGCGGTGGCTTACATTGAGAGCTTCGCGGGGTCGGTTTTCAGCAATTCCCACTTTTGCTCACCCGCGTCCCGCCACGGCGCGATTACGATCGTCACGGTGGAACTCGCTTCGGCTTTGACGGCTGTCAACGCCTTGCCAGATTGAGGGTCAGTGATGCGGTAGGTGCCATCGCTCAGCTTCGTGAACTGCCACTTTGGGCGCTCGCCAGCTTCCTTGGCAAACACCACCTGTGTCACGGCCGGCTGTGGTTGGCCAGCCTTCGCGTCTGCGGCGAAGGTCTTTGAGTTGAAATGGTTTTGCAGTTGGAAGACCGCGTCTCCGGCGGGTAGGAATTTCCAGGTCAGGCACTTCCAGGGTTGCGCCGGATAGAGGACCAGGCGCGTGCCGGGTGCGCTGTCGGCATCTTCGGGACGCAGCAAGTCGCCAAACTTCTGGTTGCGGATTTGGAACGACTCCGGCGCGGCGGATTTCGTCGGGGCCAGGCCAACCGCGGAATCCGCCGCACGGGAATCGGCGACACCGAGCAGCAACGAGAACGAGAGTGAAGCGAGGATAAAACGCAGTTTCATGGCCGTCAGGATGGCTGCAATCCGTCGAACGTCAAGGCTGGTCAAGGCGGCGACCGCGGTAGCGCATAATCTTGAATTCCGAGGTGTCCCGGATTTCCTCCACCAGCTCGAACCAGTCCTCGAACGGCGGAAAAAAGGCGTCGCCGTCGGACACCTCGCGCTTCACGAGCGTAAGGAAAAGCTCCCCGCAGAACGGCAACGTTTGGCGGTAAATCTCCGCCCCGCCGCAAATGAAGACTGTGCGAGTCTCGGCGGCAAGATCAATGGCGCTCAAGTTAGCCACCGTGCGCACGCCGGGATGTTGGAAGCCCGACCGGCTCAGGACGACAGTTTCGCGGTTGGGCAGCGGTCGCCCGATGGACTCGAAAGTCTTCCGCCCCATAACGATGACCTGGTCGGTGGTCATCTGCTTGAACCACTTGAAATCCTCCGGCAAGTGCCAGGGAATCTGGTTGCCGCGCCCAATCACGCGATTGAGCGACATGGCGGCGATGGCGGCAAAGTGGGTCATGGCCTCCAGGCGAAGCACTCCGCCTTGACGCGCTGGTAATTCGCGTCCAGCTCCGGCCGGAGCAAAATCAGCGCGGCCAGACGGCGGGCGGTGTGGGTGACTTCGCGGGCTTCCTCGGTCGTGAGCGGGCGTCCCAGCAAGGCGTGCTCGCGGTAGCTCAACCATTTCTTAAGCACCTGGTAACCGCCGATGGTGAAGTCCCAGACTCTCTCCGGCACGTTGCGCCAGTAGGCGGTGTCGTTCAGGTAAATGTCGTGGGTGGCGTGGCCGAGCAACGGTAGGACAGGCGTCGCGCCTGTCTCTAACTTCCCGGATTGAGATGGAGACAGGCGCGACGCCTTTCCTACGCCGAACGCCGCCTCCTCCTCCGGGTGATAGCCGCGGGTGAGCAACTTGCCTTTGCCGGGCATGGTGACGCCGCCCTTGCCGGCGTGGCCCCAACCGGCGGTGACGCGGAAATCAAACTCCGCCGTGGTCAAGTTCGTGCTCGGCACGGCAATGACCCGCAATTCTGAGCGGACTTTTCCTGCCGTAACGCCGGCCACCGGCGTTTCCGTGTCGAGCAAGGCGGCGATTTGGCGGCCCAAGTCAGCAGAGGCGAGCAAGGCTTCGCGCGATTTCGGCAGCGGCACGCGCGGCCAGTCCAGCCGCAAGGCATCGGCGTTCTGTGCGAGATAGACGCCGGAGTGACCGATAGCGAGCGCGTGCATCCAAAGAATCCCGGCGGTCTTCTCATCCGCGTTCGGATTGTCCAAGCCAAAAGAGGCCAAATATCGCCTCGCTGAAATCGAGAGATTGGCGGCCATCGGCGGATGTTTCTCAGGACGGCGCGGAGTTATCTCGCGCAGGAAATCGGGTTGCCCTTCTTCCACTTGTTCGATTTCAAACTGGTAGAAACCTCGCATGAAGAGTGGAAAACAAGCGCTTCCAGGGCGGGTCAAGTGCCGATCTGGCAGACTCCGCGTCACGAAGAAAGGAGTGCCCTCCCAGTGCCGCTCTCCTTTCTGCCTGGAGGTTAAGAATAGGTTCCTGGCTTGGAACATGCCGAACAAATCCTCCCGTTTCTCATCCAGCAGCTTCGTTTCGGGATGCCAAAAGAGATGACGAGTGTCAAAAGGCCGATAGGCGAATCGAACGAATTCGCCGCTCTTCAGGCCAAGCTTCAAAAGAACCTTGCGAGTGGCTCCCGCATCAAAGCGCTGGGTTGATGTCATCAATGCAGGAGAAAGACGGCGCACATCTTCGTCTCTGATCTGCGGATCGAAGTACTGGCCCATGCGTTTCTGAAGCTTCTCCAGGTCAATCCCCACCAGATCCAGGTCACGGCTGGTGTTCACGCCTGGAAACGAAACCGGGAACAGTTCCGGCAGCAGCGGCCATTTGAAGAAACCCACTTCTGTCTTGGAAGGCAGGAACGGCAGTCCCACTTCCACCGGCGGCTTTAGCGTCTGGTAGATTTCTTCCCGCGGCTGCTCCAGCGTATTGAGCAACTCGGCACGTTTGTCTTTTCCCCACAGGTGGCGAAAGTGGATTTCGTTTGTAGGAGCCGACGTAAGGAGGCTCTGACTCTTCTTTTGGGAAGTTTGAGCCTCCTTACGTCGGCTCCTACAGACCAGCGTGGTGATGGCCGTGCCCACCTGGATGCCTTCGCGGTTGAACTCGGTGGAGAAGACGCTGGGATCGGGAGCCCCTTCCGGCGTAAGCTTGCCAGTTTTGTATTTGTCGCCGTTCAGGCAGTCCACCGTGATGGAGTCGAAGACCTCCAGATACCG
>CAINDV010000027.1 GCA_903847485.1 uncultured Verrucomicrobiota bacterium | reverse complement strand
CGGAAAGAACGGAGACAGGCGCGACGCCTGTCCTACGCCGCAGCAACCGCTGGAGCGCGAGCAGTTCCCGGCTGCGGCCGATGAAGCCGGTCGGCGGTTCCTTGGGCAGGTCGCCGAGACGGGTCTTGAGCGCGGCTTGGAAATCTTCCACCGTCTGCTTAGCCGGCGTGGTTTTGAAGAGCTGCGGGTCGTCCTTTTCCTGGAAGAGCACGGGCACGAACCAATCCTCCAGCCGGAGTTCGCCGACGCCGAAGACGCGGGCGCGGAAGGTGTCGTCCTTCAGCCGGCGCTGGCCGGCGAGCATGGCGTCGCCCACGCGTTGGCCCCCGGCGAGCGCCTGGTAGAACGACTCGACGAAGCGGCGCGCGGTCTCGACCAGCACGCTGTGGCTCATGGCGACGACCGAGACGACGCCTTCGCTCAGGAGTTTGGTGGCGACGGATTCGGAGGCTTTTTCCGACATCGCGGTCTGGCAGGCTTCGAGGAAGATGAGCGGGACGCGGTGGGCGCGCAGCAGAGCGCCGAGTTCGGGGGTGAAGACGGTGGCGTGCCGGCGCTGGTCGAGTTTGCCGATGTCCTGCGGTTCCTCGAAGCATGGGCCGCCGAGGCCGACGGTTTTGTCATAGACGCCGTGGCCATCGAAGTGGACGACGTGATACGGCTCCTGGGCATCGAAGGCGCGTTTCAGTTCCTCGCTGAGCGCGGGCAGAGTGGGCGGGCTGAGAATGTGGAGGCGCACGAGGCCGCCGAGTTTTTCCATAGCCTCGACCAGCGGGAGGGCGCTCGCGCGGTGATCAATGTAGCCGCAGGCATCGTCCTCGGGCCGCGCGGTGACGAGCAGGATGCGGATGGGCGTGGCGACGACGGGCACGTCGAGGTCGCGCGTATTCGGCAGGCGACGGCGGACACGCGTGGGCTTGGCACCTTGGAAAAGAAACGCGCCGCCGTCGTGAAGCAATTCCCACGGCAGACCGAGCAGCACGGTGGCGGCTTCGCGGGCGGCGTTTTGGTCCGCCTCGGACGCGCCAGCTTCCAGCGAGGCATCAACGTGTACGGAGAAGCGGCGTCCGGCGTGGTCGCCGATCCTGGCCCAGGCGCGCAGGACGTTTTCCCGGTGGGCGGCGGGCATGGCGGCGGCGTGCAGGAGCTGGCCCCACTGCACGAGGTTTGCTTCCACTTGGCAGGCGCGTTGCCGGAAAATCTCGTTCGGCCAGATGGCGAACTTTTCCAGATACCAGCGCAGTTCCTCTGCCTCGATGGGACCAATGGGAGCGATGAGACGCCAGGTTTGGGCGCTGTGGACGTGCGGCTGGCCGGGTGTGGCCGGCTCATAGACCAGGCGGGCGCGAGCCGAGGCGCGGCGGAGGCCATCCTGCTCGTGGAATTTGAGATCGGTGAGTTCGAGCGCGAGTTCCTCCAGGGGCTGCGCCGGGGGCTGGGGCGTGGGAGCGACGTCCGTGGGCTTCCGCTGTCCGAGGGCGACGAGGAGCGGATGGATCGCGCCGCCAACTCCGCCGGCTGCGCTTTGGACTGGAATGTAGATTGGCTCTGCTTCAAAGAACGCTTCGAGCACGCCGAGCTTCCTCCCATCAAGTGAGAGCGGGATGACCGGGAACTTGTCCCGGCCTCGTTGCTTCTGCACGGCGAGCGCGTGGCGCAGTTCCTTACCGACCCAGACAGATTCATGCGACGCGGGACTCACCACGATAGCGTAGGCGTCCCTTTCCTCGATCGCCTTCATGATGTCTGGATCGAGCAATCCGCCCGGCAGCAACTCTCGCGAGTCAATCCAAGCGCTCACTCCGTGGAGTTCCAGCGCTTGTTGGAGACCGCGCACGAAGCCGTCGTCTTTCGAGCTGTGGGAAATGAAGAGTTTCGTCATATCTGAGGCGTCGAGATTGCCCGACCCGGTGGGGCTGCGCAAGGCAGGCTTCGCTGCGGACGCGCCTTGCGGTGTATCTCGAAGTTGTCGGTGGCGCTATGTCACCAAGCCGCTCGTGGACTGCGCCGGCAGAGCGAAGCGGCGACGGCGCTTTTGGGGCAGCGTCCAGCCCGTTCACTCCTCCCGCTCGTCAGGCTTGATGGGCTGGCCTTCCCAGAGCCATTGGCCGTCCACCTTGGTCAGCACGCGGTGCGCGCTGCCGGGGACGGGCGGGGTGTTCACCTTCGGCAACCAGCGGGCGTGCTCGCGGATGACTCCGGCGACCTTGGCGTCGGCGGCGAGGTTGGTCCACTCGTTGGGGTCGGTCTGAAGATCGTATAACTCCTCCAAGCCGTCGGCGTAGCGGATGTAGCGCCAGCGCTCGGAGCGGACGCTGTGGTTGCCGACGTTGTGCGTGGTGATGGCCGGCCACGGACGTGCCGCCTGGGCGTTCTCCAGTTGCGGGCGCAGAGTGTGCCCTTCCAATCCAGCCGGCACCGGCAGGCCACAGAGATCGGCGAGCGTGGGGTAAAGGTCCAGCAACTCGGCCGGCTGCCCGCACTTCGCGCCGCGCGTCACGCCTGGCCCGGCGAAAACCAGCGGCACGCGTGTCGAGCGTTCCCACAACGAGTTCTTGCCGGTGATGCCTTTCTCGCCCAGGTGCCAGCCGTTGTCCGACCAGAACACGATCAGCGTATTCTCCGCCCGCCCGCTCGCCGCGAGCGCGTCGAGCACCCGGCCGAGTTGACTGTCCATGAAGGCGGTGCTCGCGAGGTAGGCGCGCACGAGCGGACGCCATTGGTGCTCGCGTTCGAGCCAGGAGAGCCGTGGTTCGGGAAGCTTCCAATGCAGAAACCAGGCGAAGTCCGGCACGTCAGCGCGGTCGCCGGCTTTGAACGGTGGCAGGACGATCTGATCCTCGGGCGGAAAGCGATCGAACCACGGCTGCGAGGCGAAGCACGGCACATGCGGCAGGCGGAAACCGACGGCGAGGAACAAGGGCTTCCCCGCTGGCGCTGACTTGAGTTGGGCGATGGCGGCATCGGCGATCTTCCAATCCGCCTGCTCGCGGTCGTCGGTGGGAAACACGCCCCAGTCCACCGCGCGCATGGGGGAAGGCGTTTGGACAAACTTCTTGGGCGGCAGCGGCATGCCGGGCGCGAGGCCCCAGACATTGAATTCATTGGTCTGCAAACGCGGCGGGATCGAGCCGTCGTGGAACACTTTGCCGAAGCTCGCCGTAAAATATCCGTGCCGGGCGAAATACTGCGGCAGCGTGACCCGGTTCGTGAGCGCCGGCACTGCGCGAATGCCGGGCGCCAGGCCATAGATGCCGGTGGTGGAAGGACGCAGTCCGGTCAGCACACTGGCGCGCGAGGGATTGCAGAGCGGCGCCTGGACGTGGGCATTGAGGAAGAGCGTGCCGCGCGCGGCCAGGCGATCCAGGTTGGGTGTCTGCGCCTGCGGATGCCCACCGAGACAGCCGACCCAGTCATTCAAGTCGTCCACGGCGATGAAGAGGACATTGGCCAGGGTGGGTTTGCTCTGTGCCCGCGCTAGGATTGCGGAGGCCAGCACGAGCGAAACCACCAGGAATCCCGGTGGTATCAGGTTCTTCAGCGATCGGTTGTTCATGACAAGTTACCGATAGACTCCCAAGACGGCGTGGAGATTAACAGCCCAATAGAACTGCCACCGCCGCGCGCAATGCCTCCCCAAGTTGTCGGTGTCAAAGAACGCCCGGTGCCCTCACCGGGCGGCCCACCCTGATTCCCCGGGTCAGGAGTTCTGAGACTTGATTCTCACCCAGTATTGCGGGCTTGATCGTCAACTGGCCGGATTAACTGCGGATTGCCAGCGGCGGGCCGGGCGTGAAGCCCAGCCGGTTCAACCGTTGCGATTCAATCCACCGCTGGTGGACCTCGCGGTGGCGGACGAGCGGCTGGATGGGGTTAAAATCCGGCGCGAAAACAATTTCAGATTTTTCGGAAAGGGCTTGCTTATCTGCCGCAGCCTAGTCATTTTCTTGCAAACAGCAGATGAGTCACAGTCCGCCACTGACAGTGAGTAAGCGCAACGGCGCAACGGCGCAACGGCGCAACGGCGCAACGGCGCAATAGTCCCCGCGTACTTTCCGTCCCCTTGCCGCCGGACGCTGTTGGGCGGGCGAGCCTTCCCATCCGTCTGCCGATGAACCCCGCCCGTCATCGGAGGAATGATGTCCGCCATCCGCGTGACGCTAAAACCCATCCGCCGAGCTTTGTCAGCCTGCCGGTAAACCCTAGCGTTCACCCGCTGGATGCTGTCTCCGACATCGTGGCCAAGCGCCGCGAAATCCAGTTTGCCGCCGACGCCGAATGGCCGCACACCGACCCCGCCAACGCCGGCATCCGCGGCGAATTCCAACTCCCGCCCGACCGCGTGGTGAAGTGACAATTCACAAATTAGGGCCTGCTCAACCACAAGATGAAAACGCTGCCTTCATGCGGCCATAACGCGCTAGGGAAATACAAAGCCATCTACCGCCAGGGCGACGACCGCGTGGGACAGTGGAGCGATGTGGTGAGCCTGCCGGTGGCGGGGTGAAATGGAATTCCCCATGCGAAAACAAGTGTGTCAACTGCCTGATCCTCCCAAGTCCCCATAAACAATCTCGGTCAATTCAACAATTACGGAATATACAGCTATGAATACAAACTGTCTTCTCGCCGCCATCACCGCCACCTCGCTGGCGGCTTCTATCCACATGGTCCGCGCAGCATCGCCGGCGGACCTCGACCCAACCTTCAACGGCACCGGCAAGGTCACAACCGTCGTCGGCACCGGTGCCAGCCAAGCCAGTGCCGTGGCGAAACAAGCCGATGGTAAGATTCTGGTCGCGGGCTCATGCCTTAGTGGCACCAACAGTGATTTCGCAGTAGTGCGCTATCAGACCAACGGCACACTGGACATGACATTTGGCAGCGGCGGGAAAGTGATAACCGCTGTCGGCAGCGGCCTTGATGAATGCAATAGCGTTGCCGTTCAGACCGATGGAAAGATCGTGCTCGCGGGACGAAGTAGTAACGGAACCGATACAGATGTTGCACTCGTCCGGTACAACTCAAACGGCACGCTGGACACAACTTTTAACAGTTCCGGGAAAGTGACTACTCCGATCGGAACGAAGAATGATGCAGCTACCAAAGTAGTGGTCCAAAGCGACGGAAAACTCGTGGTTGGTGGTTATGCCGAATACACTGGTGGTTGGGCCGACGCCTATCCTGACGCCGGCCTCAGCCATTTTGCGCTGGCCCGCTACAACACCAATGGCACTCTGGATACAAGTTTTAACGGCACGGGCATCGTAATTTCCCCCCTGAATTTATGGGATGACAAAATCCAGGACTTGTTGATCCAGCCGGATGGGAAAATCGTGGCTGCCGGTTATTCCGCGAATGGCTACACTTATTATGACTTCACAGTCGCCCGCTACAACACCAACGGCACTCTCGACACCACCTTCAACGGGTCCGGATCAGTCATCACTGACATCCTTGGCCAGCATGATTTCGTCAGCGCGGCAGCCTTGCAGGCTGACAGTAAGATCCTGGTGGCAGGGTTTGCTCTGAAGCAAAATAACGACTCCGACTTTGCGGTGGTCAGATACAATACCAATGGAATTGTGGACACTAGCTTTGGCGGTGTGGGCTGGGTGACAACCCCAATTGGCAGCGGCAACGACTATTGCTCTGGCGTGGCCGTGTTGGCGAGCGGTAAGATCATCGCTGCGGGGTCTTCATCCAATGGCACCAACAACGACGTTGCCTTGGCACGCTACAATCCCAATGGGAGCTTGGACACTAACTTCAACGGCACGGGAACAGTGACCACTTCTGTTAGTAATGGGGACGATGGTGCGGGAGATATGGTGGTACAAAGCGATGGCAAGATAGTGGTCGTGGGGTCTGCCAATAACGGCACCAACAACTTTGCCGCCGTGCGCTACCTCGGTGACGCTGACAGCGACCGAGACGGACTGCCTGATTGGAAGGAACTCTCAATCGGAACGGACCCGCAGAATCCTGATACCGATGGCGATGGCCTCGCCGATGGCGCGGAGGTCAACACCTACCATTCGAATCCCCTCGTCCGGGACACGGATGGAGATGGCTTCGACGATGGATTCGAGGTGGCGACCGGTTTTAGTCCCACCGACCCAGCGAGCACACCCGACACCATATCGAGCATCCGCACCGCAGTTGAGTATCGGTTCAACGCTGCAAACGGAATCAGCTACCGAATCGAAGCGTCCACCGATCTCACGACGTGGTTCACAATCGAGACGGGCATCATCGGCAGCGGCAGCGTGATCACTCGCCTCTATTCCATAGAGGGCCAGCCAAGACGCTACTTGCGTTCGCGTCGAAACTAAGGTCCGAAAACGCTGCTCGCGTAGCGGCGGCTCGGCCGAGCGCCGGGTTGGCCTGGTCGGCTAGGGCAAACCTTGAAACGCACGCTTTCGTTAAACAACTTCCGCAGCAAAATTTCTTCGCAAACTAAAACACATCTTCCTTTTCAAAACATGAAAATTAAAACGATCCCGCTCATGGCCTCCACTACGGTCGCCATGCTACTCCTATCCCATGCCTCGCATGGTGCCAGCGTAACCGGTTCCAACACCGGCAATGTGCCGATTCCCGATGCGGGAGGCTATGTATCAAGCACCATTGCGATTTCCGCTGCACCTGCCGGAGCAGTTGTGACCGGGATTGATGTCTATTTCAAATGCACCCACACGTATTCGGGCGACTTGGTAGTGGACTTGAATGCCGACTCGACCGGCAGCTTGGGTAACCGCAACCTCTGGAATCGCGAGGGAGGCGCAGCAGACAATCCTACCAGAACCACGACCGGCATCACGACGTTTAACGGGCTGTCGGTAAATCGGACGTGGTATCTTTACGCGAAGGACTTCGTCGCTGGAGACAGCGGGTACATCGACGAATGGACGATTACTATTTACTACTCATCACTAAAGCCCCCAACGCCAACGAACCCGAGTCCGGGTTCGACCAGCAGTCCGGGGCCGACGCAGGCGAGCAGCACAGTTACGTTAAGCTGGAGCGCGTCAACCGGAGCAACGTACTATGATTTGGGCGTGATTGATGTTGCCACCGGTGGCTGGGCAGTGAACACCACCACGACCTCATCGAGCTACACGGCCAATTTGACACCAGGCAAGGTTTACCGCTGGAACGTGGCGGCGGGCAACACGGCGGGTCTCTCAGCTTACACCACGGTTATCTATTTCCAGACGCCTGGTACGAAGCCCCCGACGCCAACGAGTCCGAGTCCAGGTTCGACCAGCAGTCCGGGGCCGACGCAGGCGAGCAGCAGCGTCACGTTGAGTTGGGGCGCGTCAACCGGGGCAACGTACTATGATTTGGGCGTGGTAGATGTTGCCACTGGAGCCTGGGCGGTGAATACCACCACGACCTCAGCGAGCTACACGGCCAACTTGACGCCGGGCAAGGCGTATCGCTGGAACGTGGCGGCGGGCAACACGGCCGGACTATCGTCTTACACCACGCTGCTGTATTTCCAGACACCGCCACTAGTAGTCGGGCCTCCGACGCTAACCGGGCCGGGCACCGATTCGGACACCGGCTACACGGTGGCCAACCTGACCCCGGCTTGCACATGGACGGCGGTGACGGGTGCCAGCCGTTACGGGCTGTACCTGAGCAAGTCTCCTTACGGTTCGGCAAACATCGTTTATCAGAGCACGTCGCTGACGGGCAATTCTCACACGATTCCCGGCGGAACGCTGCTCAACGGGACCAAATACCGCTGGCAGATGACCTCGTTCAATTCCGCCGGAACGGAGAGCGCAGCCTCCAGTCTGCTCTATTTTCAGACACCGACAGTCCAGACGCCGATCCTTTCGGTAACACCGTTAGTTCCCCCAGCTCAGCCCGCCACCGCTGGCTCGATCACCTTTAGCGTGAACAACACAGGCAGCGGAACAATGAGCTATTCGGCAAGTGTTACCAGCGGTTCCGACTGGCTGTCCATCACCTCTGGTGGTTCCGGTGGTAACAGCGGGACGATCAATGCGGCCTACACAGTCAACAACACCGGCGCACAACGTCCCGGGACCATAGTGGTGTCTGCCAGCGGCGCATCTGGCAGCCCTGTGACCTTGACAGTCGCCCAATCGCCCGGAGGCGCTGGCCGATTAAGTGGCGTCAAGATCGGTGTCGACCCTGGCCACGGTGATCCTCCAACTCTAACTACAAGCGGCGCAGTTGGTCCGAACGGCCTGACTGAGAGATCAGTGAATCTGGCTACCGCTTTAGCCCTAAAGAAATACTTGGAAGCAGACGGGGCGACGGTCTTCCTAACCCGCTCCGGAAATCAAGATGTTTCATATTCTTCCCGGTCTAGCACTTTTATCAACAATGCTGTGGATTGGGGGATTTCGGTACACCACAATGGCGGAGGTGCAAATACAACGATGGACTTCATCTATTGCGGCGCTTCGCTCTCAACGAGGGGGGTAATTGCATCAGCCATTATCCAAAGGCTTGGCACTTCAACAGGTATACCTATTTCTCAGACTCCTGCGTCAACCGCCGATACGCTGTGTTCCGGTCGTTCAGATTGGCTGACCGGGTTAAGCGGGGTAGGGCAAGCCAATTTGTACATGGTACGGGTTCCAGAAGCGGGGAGCATTCCATCTGTCTTGGTTGAGGTGTCGTTCATTACAGACCCGACTGAGGCGCAAAAACTTCTAAATGCAGATTACCTTGATGCAAATGGCTGGGCGATATACGCAGGTATTGCAGATTACTACGGATTTTCTCCCATTCCACGAAATGGGGCTACAGATACTACGCCGCCTACAATTAGCGCATTCAACGCGAGCCCTGCTTCGACCACACTCGGTCAGGGTTTCACGGTCAGCTATACGGTTTCTGACTCTGGAGGATCGCATCTCAAGCAGGCGACGCTATGGCGTGCCAACATCGACGGCACAGTCAGCGACTCCAGCTGGACACAAATTGGAACTGCTATTTCACTGTCCGGAGACGGACCATCTAGTGGCAGTTTCCTAATTGACATCCCAGTTGCTACGGGAATCTACTGGTATGGCATACATGTCACCGATAACGCGAACAATTATGTGAACGAACGCGTCGCGGGTGTTGGCCCGATCCAAAGGACGGTTACATCGTCGCAGCAGCCTGCCATGTCATTGACTTACGGCGGCACGGCCATACCCAACGGTGACCAGTTACCCAGCGCAGCCAAGGGAACGGACTTCGGCACCGTCAATTATGGTTCCCAAACCTCGCCCAGAACCTTCACCATCAACAATACAGGCAATGGGGCTTTGAACCTCACCGGATCACCTAGAGTCCAATTCGGTGGCAATAATCCATCCGACTTTTACATGACGGCGGCACCAACATCTCCCGTGGGAGCCAGTGGTGGCAGCACGAGTTTTTAGTTGGTATTTGAGCCGACAGTGACCAGTGGGTTACGGAGTGCAACCGTTACAATCGCCAACAACGACCCTAACAAGAACCCGTATATCTTTACAGTTCAAGGAACCGCCCAAATTCAGCAACGCGTTGATCCATCCCTCGAATATAATGGCTTGGAGAGCCTCAATGGCGATCAAAGCCCCACAGTCAGTAAGGGGACGGATTTTGGCAATGCGGATGTTGGGTCGCAATCTTCGACGCACTTGTTCCGATTCTACAATTACGGAACGATCAATATGGCGTTAACCGGGAGCATAGTACAATTGGCAGGGGCAAACAGCGGAGATTTTTCCGTCGTTACTTTACCATCTTCGCCCATTGCTCCGGATCAGTATTCGACCATTAGTTTAAGATTTCAGCCAACCGGATCGGGTTTGCGTACCGCGAGTATGCTCATTTACTTCGATGCGACCTATGGTCTCGGCGCCACTAATCCCTACACTGTTGCGCTACAGGGAACTGGCACAATCACGCCCACCCGCATCATTGCTCTGAGCGGTAACTTGGAGTTTGGCAACGTGGTTGTGGGTGCGTCGGCGCAACGCACTCTTACGATTACCAATTCAGGTAACTCGACACTGAATGTCAGTGGCCT
>CAINDV010000026.1 GCA_903847485.1 uncultured Verrucomicrobiota bacterium | reverse complement strand
TCAGCCACCGGTTGGTGATCCGGGCGTGTGCCCGCCGATTGCGTTGTTTTCATCTACCCCCCATCATTCCCCATTCGGTGGCATCTTTTCAACTACATGGATTCGGCTAAATGGCAGTGGTCCGGCGGGGACTGGTGCGGTGGAATGAGTAATCCCCGCACATTGCGCGTCACCAGGATTTGCTGAAAGTGCCGGGCCGAACAGTCCTCCGCCCACCGCATTTCCTCGAGGCGGTAGCCAAACCGCGCCGCTGCCGTGGCGGTGCCCCGCCAGTACTCGTCAAACTCCTTGTGTTGTTTGCGTAGCCGCTCCGGTTGGTCCCAGTGGTTAATCCAAGCCAACGAGTATTGTACGCGGGCCGGGCGCTGGCTGTGCCGATATACCGCCAACGAGGACAACAACCGGTCAGGCTAATGCCCCACTTGCTTCGCGACTCTCTTGACCTCGTCGCGCCGCCTCACGGGAATGGAGGGATGATTGCGTAACGCCAAAGAAATCGTCACATGCGAAACTCCCACCCGTTCCGCGACGTCGCGCAAAGTGACACGTTTGATTTCCATGCGCTTCCACATAATGGGGATGGTCTCAGTTTCCAATCCGAGAACCGCAACCTTCATACCGTCCGCCTGTCTAGCGAGCGCGGTCGGAGGAGGACAGTTTCCCCCGCGAGCTTTCTTCCGCTCAAACGCCTTACCAGTTGTCAATTCGTCGCCGCCCGCGCCGAGTATCAGCGCCAACGGGATGCGCGCCGCCGGGTGACCCTGGATGCTTTGCGCGGCAAAGTCGAAGTGGCTGGGCTTTACGAAAAAAGGACTGGCGGTAGCGATGAACGTTAACTTCCGAATGGTGCTGGATGCTTGCGTGCTGGCCAATTTCGGTCGGCGCGATTTGTCTCTGACGCTGGCGGAGACACCACGGCTGTAGCAGCCAGTGTGGAACCGGGAAATTCTGTACCAAGTCCAGCGCACTCAGGTCAGGAAACTGGGCTGGCCGGGCGCGTTGTCGAAGTCGTGGCGCGCGGCGGTGGCGGCGGCGTTTCCCGAAGCCATGGTGACGGGGGAGGAATCGCTGGTGGCCGTCTGCGCCAATCACGAGAAGGACCGGCATGTGTTGGCTACGGCGGTTCGCGGTCATGCCGATTTGATCGTAACCAGCAACCCGAAGCATTTCCCGCCGGAGGCTCTCAAGCCTTGGGACGTGTGCGCCTGTTATAGGGCGGACTATCTCATCACGTTCTATTCGCTAAACGCAGGGGTGGTGGTGGCGCGGTTGGAAGCAATTGCGCGGAAGCGGAAGCGGACGCCGGAGCAACACCTGGCGCTGTTGAGCAAGAGCGTGCCCTCGTTTGCCGCTCACTTGGCGGAGGCGGTGGGTTGGGACTTACCGAAAGCGGGGTTCTGAGATGGTGTTGAGGGGCGAGAGTTGCCCCCCGTTGGACGGGGCCACTCACACGGCGTGCTGCACCGAATCTATCCGGTGCCAGCGAAATGCCGCGCCTCGTCGGGAACTCAATATCCTCAGCCGCCTATTGTCGTACCATTTCCACTGAAGGCCGGAGACGTCTTTCACCTCGAAGTCGCCGAGCCACCGGCTCGGGTACATTCCGTTGCCACCAAGGTCGTCGCAAAGGATAACACAGCCGAGCCATGCCTGCCGGGTAAGGAGGGGGTCTTGCGACCACCCCCTCCCCTAAGAACCGGACGTGAGACTTTTGCCTCATCCGGCTCAAGCCGTGACATAGCCCCGCGCGAGCGCAGCCGGTTTCACGGCGGATTCACCCCGCCATGCCACCTTTACGATTGCGACCTGCAGCCTTCGGACTCGGCGTGGTCGCCTTGCCAGAGGAGGCACACATGGATGAATCCACGTTCATTTGCTTTTCCTCTTGGGAAGGTTCTACAGGTTTTCTCGTAACGAACGACCCTGCTGGAAGTGGGCCCGCTTACGCGGCGGGGTGATATTCCAACCCCTGTCCAT
>CAINDV010000025.1 GCA_903847485.1 uncultured Verrucomicrobiota bacterium | reverse complement strand
TTTCCCTTGTAGGAGCCGACGTTAGGAGGCTTGGTTTTCGGCGCTTCCCAAAGCCTCCTTACGTCGGCTCCTACAGGGTTTCAGAGCCTGCGGATGAACAAAAAAATTTCCGGCTCGCTGCGCTCGCCGGGAAAGGACCAAGGGGGAAAAGGATTAAATGAAAAAGGGCTAAGGGATAAAGGGTCAAAGAGCTAAGGGAAAACCGAAGTCACCTTGGAGCCGAGCCAACCACACCCACCACACAACGAAACCCGTAGTAGTCGTCGCGACTGCCGGGCGGGAAGAAGTCGCGATACGAAGAGGACAGGTACGCCGGAAGATCGACGTTCCACGAACCGCCCCGCAACACGCGCCAGTCGCCTTTCTCCGGTCCGGTTGGGTCAATGACTGGCCCTTTCGGATAGTTGCCAAACCAATCCTGGCACCATTCCCAGACGTTGCCATGCACGTCATACAGACCCCAGGCGTTCGGCTTCTTCTGGCCCACCGGATGCGTCTTACTGCCGCTGTTCGGGCCATACCAGGCGTAGTCGCCCAGCTTGGCCTCGTCGTCGCCGAAGCAGTAGCGGCCTTTGCTGCCCGCCCGACAGGCGTATTCCCACTCGCCTTCTGTCGGCCGCCGGCCGCCGGCCCATTGGCAGAAGACTTGGGCGTCTTCCCACGATACCCCCACGACCGGCTGCTGCGGATCGTTGAACTGGCTGCTGCTCCAGTAACCCGGCGGCTGGACCTTGGGATTGGCTTCCAGGAATCGCTGGTATTCCTGGTTCGTGACCTGGTATTTCCCCAGCAGGAACGGCTTCGAGATGCGAACCCGGTGAACTGGCTTTTCACCGCTATCTCCGGTCTCCGATCCCATATCGAACTCGCCCGCCGGAATGTGGATGAAGGCAATGCCGGTGCGCGGGTCCACCTGGACCTGGCCAGGCTGGGCCGCGGTGGCCAGCTCTGCGGGCCGCTGCGCCACGGCCGCGATCGTCTCCGGTCCCTTGGCCCGCGCCAGGATTTCCCGCGCGGCGGCGACCAGTTCCGCATCCGCGTTGCCGGCGAGCGGCCCGCACAACTTCAGCAAGGCCGGATCGTCTTTCTGCCGGAGCAGTTGGAGCAGGCAGACCTTCTGTGCGTTCGGCACCTGGGGATGCTTCAGCTTCTTGAGGAACGGCGCGAAGTCGGTGACGGCCGTCTCCTCCAGGCAGCGGGCGGTGAACGCCAGGTCGGCCTCCCATGCGGGCGAGTCGAGGAAGGCGGCAAAGAACTGTTTGGCAAACGGCCCGCTCGCCCGGGCCAGGGCCAGCAGAATCGGCTCGCGCCACCAACTCTGGCCGGCGCGTGTCACCAGTTCACGGGCCAGCCCTTCCTCGACGGCGTGCGTGGCGGCGAGGTATTCCTGGAAGGTCAGGTGCAGGAAGGAACAGCACTCTGGCTGGGCCGTGACCAGGATGCCGCTTTCATCCCGCATCCGCTCGATGAAGCGCTGGCCATCGCGGCCCAACCCGGCGCCGGCCGCTGTTTCCGCCAGCGACGGGGCCACGGCGGCGGCCATTTCTTTGAGCTTGGCCGAAGGCGAGCCACGGCGGTCTTCCTCGCCGGCCTTTTTCCCGGCGGCCTCGCCTTCGCTCTGGCAGTGCATCCACCAGGCCAGTTGGGCCAGCACACGCTGGGCGGCGCGTGGGTCGTAGGTCTTGGACCGTTGCTGGTCGTAAAGGCCCTTGCGCCAGGATTCCAGGAGGACGGTGACGCATTTTTCGTAGAGGGCGGCCCGGCCACGCGGCAAAGAGTGTTCCTGGTGATAGACGAGGCAGACGACCGTCAGGAGCAGCGGATTGGTGCGCAGCTCCCGCAGTCCGCCGATGGTGTATTCCGGTTGGTTCAGAATCCGCTTGAGGTTGCCGGCGTCGGCGGTGGCCTCCTGCTGGGCCTTGGGTTTGTCGCGGTAAAGCTGCTGGTAGGCGGCGGTGAACCATTTGTCCACGAAGGCTTCGACCTGGTCGGGCTTGAGCGGTTGGACGTGGAACTGGATGAAGCCGGGGCCGAGATCCACCTTTTGCCCGTAGCCCTGGTAGCGGCTGGTGACGAGGACGTAGTCCTGGGGGCGCTGCCGCAGAAAAGCCTGGAGCCGCTGGCAGACTTGGATGCGGACGGCTTCGCTGACGACTTCATCCAAGCCGTCGAAGACCCACAGCCGGGGTTCGCCATGCCAGAGTTCCGGGCCGGGATGCGCCGCCGCCGCGGTGGCATCAGGACCGCGCGTTTCGCTCAGGACGAACTGCTGGAATCCCTTCGCGGCGTGGTCGTTCGGGAGGTTGCGAAAGCGCAGGAGCACCGGCACCACGCCAGGCGGCAGGCCCAGGTCGGCGGGCCGCTGCGCGCCGCTGGCCAGGAGCCAGCACAGTTGGCGGGCACCGGTGGTCTTGCCGGCGCCTGGCTCGCCCAGCAGGATGATCCCGCGCTTCGCGTAGTCATGGGCGATTGTGAACATCTCGGCGAGCGGAACGTTGACCTCGACTGGACCCGCTTCCGCAAGTCTCTCCTCGGAAAACAGGCCGTGCCGCTGGCCGGTCAGCGAGCGGGCCACCACGGTGCGCAGCGGAACGTAGGCGTCGTTGATTTCCAGTTCAATTTGCAAGCTCTCGCCCAAGCCGATGAGGCTCAGGCAGTGGGTTTCCTCGGCCAAACGCCGGAGGTAGGCGGCTATCAGGAGAGCTGGAGAAACAGACTTACCAGCGGGCGCAGCCAGGTTTCCGAGAATTCTTGGTCGGCGCACACGCACGATTATGAGAGGCGCAGCGTCATCAATCGCCTCGCAGACAATGCTTTCTTGACCCCTTTTTTTGATATACTTACGAAGAATCCCGAAACCACGCCCCAGCCCCTCATACCCCCGAAGGTGATAAGCGTACAGGGCAATTGCGGCATCAGTGGGAAATGATCTTGCGGGACCAGCAATCAGCATCTCCCAATTCAACCCGTTCGGAAAACGACCCGGATTATGAACTTCCACTACATCGGAAGTGACCCGAACTTGAACAGTTGCATTTGCATCGTAATCCCGATGAACAACAGCGTTCGAAATCAACTCTCGTATGACGTGAAGTGGGACTTCCTCCTGGTCCATTCGGAGAGCTGTCTGGCTGTGGTCGGCTATGGTTCCAATCTCGCTCATGGTCAGATCCACGAGGCGTTCAATCTGCCGCGACAGAGGTCCGTGTACAGAAACCCTCTTGTAACCTGAGTCTGCACTGGGGTCCCCCACCACAAACACACTTCGTGCTTGGTGGAAGAAAGTCTCTGGACTCTGACAGAAGCAAAGAATCGCAGCCTTATGTAGAAATCGTTTCCCCCCGACGGGTATAGGGGAAAGCAGACCCAATTCGCGAAGGAAATTACTGTGCTCAACCGCAGAAGGAATTTCTTTACCCCGGTCCTTCGCGAACACTTCCACTAGCTTCCAATCAAGATCGTCGAACGTCGCCCCTTCGCAGGGATGCCGCAGGGGGGCAGTCTTTTCGTATGCGTGCCGCAATTCCTCTATCGAGCGCAAGGGTTCGTCTTGGCTACTGCGAGGATGGCCAGCCCGTTGCCTCATGGATAAATGACACCGAAGGAGTCTGAGCAGGCAGGCATGGTTGACTCGGGTTTCAGTATTCGCGCTAGAGCATAGCGGAGGTGTCAATCCCCGCCCCTGGCATGGAGTGCCCTGCG
>CAINDV010000024.1 GCA_903847485.1 uncultured Verrucomicrobiota bacterium | reverse complement strand
GGATGCCCAAGTCGAACCGGGCCAGATGACGCCGCAGCAAGCGCGACAGATTCTCGATGCCCAGAAAGCCGACGAGAACATGCTGCCGCTGGACGTGCCAGCCAAGCCGCGCGACAGCTCCCGGCCGTTCAAGGATTGGTAAGCTTGGGCTTCGAGTCTTGTGGGAGCCGACGTTAGCCCAGAAAAAACACAAACTGCCTGGCGCGCTACTGGGCCGGTGGCCTTGTAGCGCAGGTTTCCAACCTGCTGTGTCGCAGATTTATACCATTTGCGGATGGTAACTGCACCATTCCAAATCCGAAATCCGAAGCCCGAAGCCCGAAAGAAATCCGAAGCCCGAAATCCGAGACCAACCGGTGCCGGGGAGCGACCTTACTGGCAATCGTGGTTCGTCGCCGCTGAATGGTTCGGATTTCTGGCTTCGGATTTCTTTCGGGCTTCGGGCTTCGGATTTCGGATTTGGAATGGTGCAGTTGCCATCCGCAAATGGTATTACAATCTGCGAACCCCTTCCACGGCGGACGGTCTGCCGAATGGAATTCGGCGATACAGCAGGTTGGAAACCTGCGCTACAAGCTCGCAATCTCAAGATTGCGCCGGAAAGTTTGTGATTCTTCCGGGTTAGCAGGCTGGCCCAGATGGAAGCGAGAGATTGAGCCTTCTCGCGTTGGCTCCTAGAATTGCCGGGTTCGCTGAAAATCTCTATGCGTTTTGAATTTACCACGGCTGGCCGAATCGTTTTCGGTTCCGGCACCTTGCAGGAAATCGGCGGACTGTCCCGCGAGTTTGGGAAACACGCGTTGGTGGTGACCGGCCGGGAAACCCGTCGCGCCGAACCGCTCCTCGAACGCCTCGCCCAGGCCGGCCAGCGCGCCACGCTGTTCGCTGTGCCAGGCGAGCCGACGGTGGCGCTGGTGGAAGCTGGCACGGCGCAGGCGCGCGAGGCTGGTGCGGACTTCGTCATCAGCTTCGGTGGCGGCAGCGCCATTGACGCCGGCAAAGCCATCGCCGCGCTGCTGGCCAATCCCGGCGGCGTGCTCGATTACCTGGAAGTCATTGGTCGCGGCCAGCCCTTGGCGAACGCGCCTGTCCCGTTCGTGGCTATTCCCACCACCGCCGGCACCGGCGCGGAAGCCACGCGCAACGCCGTGCTGGCTTCGCCGGAGCACCGGGTCAAAGCCAGCTTGCGAAGTCCGCTCATGCTGCCGCGCTTGGCGTTGGTGGATCCGGAACTAGCCTTGAACCTGCCTCCCGCCATCACCGCCGCCACGGGTCTGGACGCGCTTACTCAGCTCATCGAACCGTTCGTTTCCATCCGCGCCAACCCGATGACCGATGCTGTTTGTCGGGAAGGACTTCGGCGCGCGGCGCGGTCGTTGCGGACGGCGTGTTCCGAGGGCGGAAATCTGGCCGCTCGCGAGGACATGGCGCTGGCCAGCCTGTTCAGCGGAATGGCGCTGGCCAATGCCGGTCTCGGCGCGGTGCATGGTTTGGCCGCGCCCATCGGCGGCGGCTTCGACGCGCCGCATGGAGCGGTTTGCGCGGTCCTGCTGCCGCACGTCATGGCCGCAAACCTCGCCGCCTTGCGGGAACGAGCGCCGCTCAGCACCGCACTGGACCGCTATGACGAATTGGCGCGGGCGTTAACCGGGCACCCCGCCGCGCTGGCGGAGGAAGGCTTGGAATGGATTCGGAAACTCGTCGCTGACCTGAAGATTCCCAAACTGTCCAGCTATGGAATCGGTTTGGAAGACGTGCCGGAACTCGTAGCCAAAGCCGCCCAGTCAAGCAGCATGAAGGGCAATCCGGTGGCCCTTACGGCGGAGGAATTGTCTCAACTCCTTGCCACCGCTCTGTAGTGCAGCAACGATTTCGGCCACGGGTGGGTGAACTCAAAGGACAGCGATTCTTCCGGCGGATCGTCGCCGTCCGCCTTCCCACCACGCACGGGAAATGCCTCCGCGCCCGGCACCTCTCCAGTACGCCACCACTCGAAGGTGTCCTTCCGCGTTCCCATCTTCCCCGGCGGGGCTTTGGCCTCGCCCCACGCCTCGTCTAAGGATTCGAGCGGGAACCACTGACCGCGTTTTTTGATGCATTTCCGGTTCCCCATCCGTAGCTTGGCTTGCAAGCCAGCATGGATGGATGAAAACAGTCGTCATTGAGAACCCAGTGATCAACTCACCGTTCGAGGAACCGAAGCGCCACTTCCGTTTCTCCGACGAGGGCATTACCAACGAGATTGTCGCCGCCCGGCGCGTCAGCTCCTACTTCATCCCCATTGCTTCGCCGCACAGGAAGGGCAAGCCGCAACTCCAGTTTGAAACCGAGTGGACCCAGGACTGGATTGAGGAGAACAAGTTCATCAACCAGATCCGCTCTCGTGTGCAGCAACGGCGGGCCAACCGCCGCTTCGGCGTCGCCCGCACCACAGCCCTCTGCCTATGACTGAAGCCGATACCTGCCGGACCTTGATCACGCCGCAGCTCCAGGCGGCGGGTTGGGAGAACGATCCCCGTTCCATTGCCGAGCAGCACTCGTTCACCGATGGCCGGATCATCGTGCGGGGCAACAAGGCGGAACGCCGGAAGCGCAAGCGCGCCGATTATCTTCTTCGCTTCACGCGAGATCTGCCGGCGGCCGTGGTCGAGGCCAAACCCAAAGACGAGCCTGCCGCCACCGGGCTGCAACAATCCAAGGACTACACCGAAATCCTGGCGCTAAACTTCGCCTACGCTACCAACGGTCTGGAAATCATCGAGCACGATTACCTCACCGGCCTTGAGCGAACGATTGACCGCTTCCCCACGCCGGACGAACTCTGGGCGCGCCTTCGCGCCGCCGAGCACCTGACCGACGACGCGATGGTCAAGCGACTGCTCACGCCCTTCAACCTCGCCGCGGGCAAGATTCCCCATTACTACCAGCGCATCGCCATTGACCGCGTCATCCGGGCCATCCTCAAGGGGCAGCTCCGCGTCCTCCTCACGATGGCCACCGGCACGGGCAAGACACTGGTCGCCTTCCAGATTTGCTGGAAGCTCTGGTCCTCGAAGTGGAACGCCAAAGGCGATCCGACGCGCAAGCCGCGCATCCTTTACCTGGCCGACCGGAACTTCCTGGTGGATGATCCCAAGGACAAAACCTTCTCGGTCTTCGGCGACGCCCGGCACAAGATCGAAGGCGGCATCGTCACCCATGGGCGGGAACTTTACTTCGCCACCTACCAATCCATCGCCAAGGATGCGAACCGCCCCGGCCTCTACAAAGAATTCGCCCCCGACTTCTTTGATTTGATCATCGTGGACGAGTGCCATCGCGGCAGCGCGAAGGAAGATTCCAACTGGCGCGAAATCCTCGAGTATTTTTCCCCCGCCTACCAGCTTGGCATGACAGCCACGCCGCTGCGCGATGAAAACCGCGACACCTACCTCTACTTCGGCAACCCGGTGTACACTTACAGCCTGCGCCAGGGCATTGACGATGGTTTTCTGGCACCCTATCGCGTTCATCGCATCGTCACGCAATGGGACGCTGCCGGCTGGCGGCCCAGCAAAGACGACCTGGACCGCTACGGCCGCGCGATTCCCGACGAGATGTATGGCACGGCCGATTTTGAGCGGCGGGTGGCTTTGCGCGCTCGCACGCAAGCGGTCGCCCGGCACTTGACCGATTTTCTGAAAAAGACCGACCGCTTCGCCAAGACCATTGTTTTTTGCGTGGACCAGGAACACGCCTCCGAAATGCGCGCCGCGCTCAACAACCTGAACGCGGACCTGGCCAAGCAGTTCCCCGATTACGTCTGCCGCGTCACCGCCGACAAAGGTGACATCGGGCGCGGCCACATGCAGCGGTTTCAGGACGTGGAGACGCGCACGCCCGTCATCCTCACCACCTCGCAACTGCTCACCACCGGCCTTGATGCTCCCACATGCCGCAACGTCGTCCTGGTGCGGCTGGTCAACTCAATGGTTGAGTTCAAGCAGATCATCGGGCGTGGCACCCGCGTCCGCGACGACTACGGCAAGCTCTGGTTCAACATCCTCGACTACACCGGTACGGCCACGCGCAACTTCGCCGACCCGGCCTTCGACGGCGATCCCGCCTTCGCCACGCAGGAAGAGATTGACGAATACGGGAAGACGAAGGAAACCGAAGTCATCACGCCCGAAGAGCCGGAGGATGAAGGCGGTGAAATCAACGAACCACCTGGCGGCACGACTCTTGTTGATCCGCCAGAACCGGGTGAACGCAGGAAGTTCTACTTCGATGGCGGCCAGGTCGAAATCGCCGCCGACTTGGTTTACGAACTGGACGCGGATGGCAAGCAACTGCGCGTCGTCAAGCTGACGGATTACACCGGCGACAAGGTCCGCTCCCTCTGCCCCAGCACGGTGGACTTGCGGGCGCGGTGGAGCAACCCGAAACAGCGGGCGCAGATCATCGAGCAATTGCACGAGCGCGGGATTGATTTTCAAACGCTCGCGATGCAGGCGGGCCAGCCGGACGCTGACCCGTTCGACCTGCTCTGCCATCTGGCCTTCAACGCGCCCATGCTCACCCGCCGGCAGCGCGCCGACCGGGTGAAGAAACAGCAAGCGGCTTTCTTCGGCTACTTCGCCCCGGAGGCCCGCGAGATCCTGGGCGACCTGCTGGAAAAATACGCCGCCGATGGGGAACTCCAATTCACCCTGCCCGACGTGCTGAAGCTCCCGCCGATTTCCCACCACGGCAACGTGAACGAAATCATCGGTAAATTCGGCGGCGCGGACCAACTCCGCAACGCCGTCAACCAACTGCAAACGCTGCTCTATGCGGCTTAAGTTATGAGTCAACTAATCGGACTTTTCGATTCCGGCGTCGGCGGCTTGACCGTCCTCAAACACATGATCAAGGAGCTGCCGGCGGAGAAGACAGTCTATTTCGGCGATGTGGGCCGGGCTCCCTACGGCGCTCGGTCTCCGGAAGTCATCCTCCGCTACAGTCAGCAAGTGGTCCGCTTCCTCCTGGAGAATTTCGACGTCAAGCTCCTCGTGGCTGCCTGCAACACTATTACCGCCCGGGCCTTGCCGCACTTGGCCAAGTCCTCGCCCATTCCTATCCTGGGGGTGATCAACCGCGTGCCCCAAAAGGTCGTCGAGTCCACTCGCAACAAGCGGGTGGGAGTCATCGGCGCGCACAGCACGATCGCCAGCGGGGTCTATCAGACCCTCATCAAGCAGCTCGACCCGCAAATCGAAGTCTTCGCCCAAGAATGTGGCCTGTTCATGCCTCTGGTCGAGGAGGGCTGGCAGAACGAGTCGGCTACCAAGATCATCGCCGAATCCTACTTGGGCCTGCTCAAATACTCCCGCATTGACACTCTGATCCTGGCCTGCACCCATTATCCCATCCTGAAAAGCGTCATCGCCGAAGTCATGGGCGATGAAATCACCCTCATTGATCCGGCTGTCGAGTGCTTGAAGGAGGTCAAGGAGTATCTGGCCGCCAACCACCTGCTAAGCACGACCCAAAAGCCCGACCGGCTCTTCTACGTTACCGACCGACCGGACGCCTTCCGGCTGGTGGGAGAGCGGTACCTTGACCGTAAGATCAACAACGTAGCTCTGGTCGCGATCGAAACGCTGGAAAAGTGCTAGCAAGAAGCCGCCCAACTGATCTGCCTTGGGCGCGGCCCAGCCGCCCAATGGAGAAGCACCAGCAAATAGGCATTAACCATTTAATTGGGTATTTAATTAGGTATTGAAGCCTCCACATGTCGAAACAGACCAAACCAACTTCCCTCCCCACCACCGCCCAATCCCTCGGCGCGCTCCTGAAATCCGCGCGCGACATCATGCGCAAGGACAAGGGCCTCAATGGCGACCTGGACCGGTTGCCGATGCTCACTTGGATCATGTTCCTGAAGTTCCTGGATGACCTGGAGCTTCAGCGCGAGGGCGAAGCCAAGCTCGCCGGGAAGAAGTTCAAACCCGCCATCGAACCGCCCTACCGCTGGCGCGATTGGGCCGCCAAGTCCGACGGTATCACCGGCGACGAATTGCTCGCCTTCATCAACAGCGAGGAAGCCACCCGGCCCGACGGAAAGAAGGGCGCGGGCCTCTTCCGTTACCTGCGCACGCTCACCAGTTCCAACGGTGACGACCGGCGCGAGGTCGTGGCCACGGTGTTCAAAGGCGTGCAGAACCGCATGGTCAGTGGCTACCTGTTGCGCGATGTCATCAACAAGCTCAACGGCATTCATTTCACTGCCAGCGACGAGTTACACACGCTCGGCGCGCTTTACGAATCCATGCTCCGTGAGATGCGCGATGCGGCGGGCGATTCCGGCGAGTTCTACACCCCGCGCCCCGTGGTGCGCCTCATGGTCGCCGTCACCGATCCGCGTCTCGGCGAAACCATGCTGGACCCCGCCGGGGGCACCGGCGGCTTCATCGTCGAAACTTTCAACCACCTTTCCAAGCAGGTCAAAACCGTCGCCGACCGCCGGGTGTTGCAGGAGCGCTCGCTCTTCGGCTGCGAACCGAAGTCGCTGCCGTATCTGCTCTGCCAGATGAACCTGGTCCTGCATGGCCTCGACGCCCCGCAGATTGACCCCGGCAACGCCCTCCGCTTCAAACTCACCGACATCGGCGAGCGCGATCGCGTGGATGTGATTCTCACCAACCCGCCGTTCGGCGGCGAGGAGGAGAAAGGCATCCAGGGCAATTTCCCGGAGGACAAGCAGACCTCCGAAACCGCGCTCCTGTTCCTGCAACTCATCATGCGGAAGCTGCGGCGGCAGAGTGGCAAAGCGAGGGCGGGCGTCGTCGTCCCCAACGGCACGCTGTTCGGCGATGGCGTCTGTGCGCGCATCAAGGAAGAACTGCTCAAGGACTTCAACCTCCACACCATCGTCCGGCTGCCGAACGGCGTGTTCGCCCCCTACACCAGCATTCCGACGAACCTCCTCTTCTTCGACCGCTCCGGGCCGACGCACGAAGTCTGGTATTACGAGCAACCGCTGCCCGAAGGCCGGAAGAACTACACCAAGACCGCACCGATCCAGTTCGAGGAATTTGCACCGCTCGTTGCCTGGTGGAACAAGCGGGAGGAAAACAACCTCGCGTGGAAAGTCCCCGCCGCCGAGTTGCAGGCCAACGGCTGCAACCTCGACCGTAAGAACCCGGCGGCCAAGGAAGACATCACGCACCTGCCGCCCGCCCAACTCGCCGCCAGCATCCTGCAAAAGGAGCAGCGCATCTCGGCCATCATGGGCACGATTCAGGGATTGCTGAACAAAAAGCCGTGACGGCATCCTGACGCCATGCTGCTGTTCTACATTGATGAATCCGGCAATCGCGATACGCGCCTGAAAATTCCGCGTGCCGATGGTTCCACGTTGGACGGCGATCCACTGTATGTGCTTACCGCCGTCAGCCTCTTTGAACACCGTTGGCATGGATTTGAGAAAACGCTGAACCGCCACAAGAACTGGCTGCTCGGCAAACTGGCGCGCGAGAAAAGCCTCCGCCTGGAACTGCCCGATGCCGAGTTGAAATCCAACTGGCTGCGTCAGCCAAAGGCCCTGGCCGGGCACGCGTTTTTCGCCAATCTTGCCCCGCCGAAGTGACCACGCTGGTGGATTTGTTCTACCAGCAGCTCGGCTATCACCACATGAACATTTTCACGGTGGTGGCCGACAAGCGCCATCTCCACGATTACATGGACGCCGCGAAACTGCACCGCAAGACCTGGGAATTGCTGCTGCAATTGATCGAGCAGTTCATGCGCAACGTCCATCCCCGGCACCAGGCCATCATGGTGAATGACGATGTGGGCCGGGAGGTCAACCGCAGCCTGGCGCTCAAGCACGCCTACATTCTCGACCAGGGCACGGCGGACGGCACCTGGCTCCGGCACATTTGCGAAATGCCCATGTTCGTGCGCAGCGAACTTTCCAACGGCGTCCAGCTTGCCGACCTGTGCAGCTACAACATCTACCGCGCGTTCAAAAACGGAAATCTGGCCTATCCGTTCTTTGCCCGGATTGCGCCGCACATCTGGTGCAAGTCCAACGAAGCCAGCCAACCGTTCAGTGGCATCCACGTTTTTCCAGAAAGCAGCCCACTGCAAAGCCTGGCGGTGGAGTTTGAAAAGCAAAGAGCCGGAATCCCTGCGGACTCCGGCTCTGAAATGATGTCCGGCGGGGCGAACCCTATCGAGCCGACCAGCGGCACCGGACAGAAAACTTGCTAACAACCATGCAGACCCCAGGTTCGAGTACCCCACCCATTCGGGCTGCCACCGTTACCGGCGACCTATACAAGCCCTGCGCTTGTCTGCACCCACAGTGTATTACAACTCGCGTCAGTTGGTCAACTGCCGATTCGCCGCAAAAACACGAAGGGCCACCGGGAAGTCCCAGTAGCCCTACGCCGAACGGGTAGTCCCATTCCAAAGCCGGGAGTTATTTAATCCATGCCACCCCGAAATGCAAGCTCCATGACCCAACAGTGGCCAACCGTGAGGCTGGGCGAGGTGCTGACGCCAACTGAACGCAGCGAAGTGGTTGACGCTTCGAAGGAGTATCGTCTCCTCGGTGTCCGGCTTGATGGGCAAGGACCGTTCCTGCGTGAAACCGTCTTGGGGACACAAACGTCCGCCACGAGACTCTTCCGTGTGGCGAAAGGTGATTTCATTTACAGCCGGTTGTTTGCCTGTCGCGGAGCGTTCGGCGTCATCGGCAAGGAGTTGGACGGCTGTTTTGTTTCGGGCGAATTTCCAGCATTCGTTCCCGTGCCGGGCAAGATTGATGTCGAGTTTCTGAAATACTGGTTTCGGCTGCCGAGTGTCATTGCGACGGTGGACGCGGATTGCTCCGGCAGCACGCCGCTAACGCGGAATCGGTTCAAAGAGAATTTCTTTCTCGCGCTAGAAATCCCGCTGCCGCCGTTGGCGGAGCAGCGGCGGGTGGTGGCGCGGATTGAGGAACTGGCCGCCCAAATCCACGAGGCCCGCACCCTCCGCCACCAAGCCGCCGAAGAAGCCGCTGTTGTGGTTCCATCGGGCATGGCTGCAATCTTCAAGAAGCTTGGAGAAAGCCATCCGGCGAAGAAGCTGGAAGATTTGTGTGACGTGGTTCGTGGTGGGTCTCCACGGCCTGCGGGCAGTCCAGTATTCTACGGCGGCAATATCCCGTTCATGAAGGTTGGCGACCTTACAAGAGACGATGGAATGTACCTCTACGAAGCGTCAGCGTCGGTCAATGAACTTGGACGGGAACACAGTCGCTTTATCGAAGCGGACACGCTCATGCTAACGAACAGCGGGGCAACTCTTGGCGTTCCAAAGATCACAAGAATTGCCGGGTGCTTTAACGACGGCAGCCAGGCTTTCCTGAATCTCTCACTCTCTGTGGAGAAGGAGTTTCTTTACTACTTTTTCAAGTCCAAGACGCTTTGGTTTCGGGAACAGTTGGCGAGAGGCCAAGGGCAACCGAACTTGAACACAGAGATGACGAAAAGGATGGGTGTTCCCGTTCCCCCGCTCGCCGAGCAGCGCCGGATCGTGGCCGAGTTGGACGTGTTGCAGGCGGAGGTGGACGCGCTGAAGCGCCTCCAAGCCGAGACCGCCGCCGAACTGGACGCCTTGCTCCCCGCCATCCTCGACCGCGCCTTCAAAGGAACATTATGAAAAAGCCAGCCACCCGAAAGACCAAGCCCGCCAAGTCACAAGAGTTGAATCCTGACGCCCCACGTTGCGGCTTGTGTGGCAAGAAGGGCAAACTTGTCCGCACGGAATGTTGCGGCCAGTGGATTTGCGACGACGAGGACAACTACGTGCTCTTCTCCTACGCCCGCAACAGTTGCCATCGCAATCACCGCCGCTACACGCTTTGCGGCTTCCACCACGGCGAAGGGCATCCTGGCGACTGGCAGACATGCCCGAAGTGCCGCGAATCTTTTCCGGCCGAGATCTACGTCTCGTACGGCACCAACGAGTACAACTTCGTGACGCTGGAGAACCCGCCCACTTACGAGCCCACGCACTGTGGCGCCTGCGGCGTGGTCATCAAGTTGAGCGACGGAGGTTACTCGCAAGGGCCGAAAGGCATACTCTGCGAGAAATGCACGCGGAAGGTCTTCCCGATTTCCAAGTTGGACTGAGCCATCGCCTGACACCAGGAGCCCACTGAAGCACCTGCCAGCCGAGACCGCCGCCGAGTTGGCTGCCTTGCTCCCCGCCCTCCTCGACTGCGCCCTTCGTGCCGGCATTGACGCAGCCGCTTGGCGTACGCTTTAGGCCACCCAGATCCGCCCGGTTGAGCGCCCCGAGAGCGACAGGTTGGCCACCAATTTCATCAACCACTACGGAGACGCGGTGTTGGAGGTGTATGAGGTCTGACCGGCACACACCGGACTGGCATCGCCGCCAGCCGGCGCGGTTCACTGGCCGGCGGTGGCATGGCCGTGTAGGAGCCGAGGTGACGAGGCTTGGACTCGGTGGCAGGCAGAGCCTCCTCACGTCGGCTCCTACCACTCAAGCACTGGCCCTATGAGCACCCATCCCAGCAGTCCAAAGCCCAAGGCGCTCTCGCTGGTCTTCCCATTCCTGGACCAGCTTCGCACCGGTGAAGATTTCGGCGGCCCCGAGCCGGACTTCGGGAAATGGACGGAGAAGCAACTATGCGCGGATGTGGTCACCGCCATCAACTACCAGTCGGATGACGAGCTAAGCCGTGTCCAGGCAGATGAACTGACCACGGATTTCACGGCGGACACGGACAGGCAGGGTTGGGCAACAGTTGCTGGCTTTGGCCGGCCAGTCACTATCTGGTAACTCAACCAGAGTGGAGCAAACCACCGTTCCGCCCCTTCCCATCCGTCTCATCCGTGAAATCTGTGGTTGGTCTTCTGAATGGTTACGGTTAAGTCAGCAAGTGAGAGCCTGATTCTGCAGGGCTGCGCCAGCCAGAACAGGGTTGCCGCGGTTGCGGGCGGCTGAAGCGCGGACAGCAGGCACCTTGACGCGGCGCGTGGACGTGCAAAAGTGCCCGTGTTATGTCAGGACTTTGGCTGTTTGCTTTGCCCGTGGTTACGGCGCTGATCGGTGTCTTCATCTTGGGACGGGTTTCACCCGGCCTGCGCGGCGTGATTGTTGTGCTGGATGTGCTCCTCGTCCTGGCCATCGTCCGCTTCGTGGATCGCCACGCTGGGGTCAACGGCCAGAGCGCCTGGGATGAGTACGCCATCGCCTACACGGCGCTTTGTGCTTTGCCCGTGATCCGCGTCCTGGCCACCTGGCTCCGGCGGTATTGGTCCACCTAACCCGGGCCGCCGCCTATCACGCTTTCCCCCCAACTGAGATGGTCCCCGAAAATCCAGCCAGGGGCTAACCCGACTTTCGATACTCGACCGATCATTGGGGCTTGCCCGCGGATTGGCGCGCATTTTGAGGGGCGTCCCCTCAATGGTCTTCACTACACAGCCCCCCGAGGAAGTTCCATTTTCACGGGACGGGAGAGTCTTGGCGGGGGTTGCTTCGGCAAGCTCTTGCCCAAGCGCAGGAGCAGTAATTCCGTAGCCGGATTGGGCTGGGTGTAACGGCTGAGCGTCAACCTCCGCCCGTCGCTGGTCGGCAATTCCACGTCCAGCCTTGGGATCCCCGCCAGTGGGTCCAAGGCCTGGCGCAGCGTCAACCCCGGTGCCAGCGGGCGTAAGAGACTGTTTGAAAATGCCTGCCGCGGTAGGGCGAGGCTCCTGCCGAGCCTCAACGACAGCGGCAATTCGATCTTGCCGAAAGGCTCGGCAGGAGCCGCGCCCTACCGCTGGGCGACTTTTCAAACACGCTCAAAGCGCTCCGGCAACGTCACCCACAGGCAATAGGCTTGGAAACAGACAAAGATATTCGTCGCTGTTATAGACCGGATAGCCCTTATCGCGCAGGTGTTGGATTTCATCAATGATCTGCCGAGCCTGCGGAAATTGGAACGGCTCGAAGCGGCAGGTGGCGTCAAGTGACCTGAAATTTTGCGGCAACCGCTGCGCCGTGGTGTTCGCCGGGACGACCGACACGTACCGGGCAATCGCGGCGAAGCTGTCCGGCGGAAAAATGCGGTTGACCATCGCAAATGCCGAGCCAGCCTTGTTCCATGGCCCGTCGAAGCCGCCGTTGATCTGTCCCTGCACTCCGGGGTGAACTGAATCCAGCGAAATCGAAATGTCGTTGGCGTCGGCGTCAACGCAGGACTGCCCCGAGTTCTCGCGTGCGAGGCCATTGGTCTGGATGCGGACGTGGATGCCGCGCTAACTGAACTCGCCCACAATTTCCGGCAGATCCTTGCGCACGAACGGCTCGCCACCAGTAATTACGACTTAGCCGTGTCCATGCAGATAGTGGTAGAGCGCGGCTCCTGCGGAGCCACGCCAGACGTGGGTTCCGCCGCCTTTCTCCAGTGCGACCGCCGGTTACTGAAAAGTGACACCAGACGAAGCGGTGAACAGACGCCAGACTTTGGGTGCCCGTCACCGTTTCCCCTCCGCGCATCTCGGTGTCCTCTGCCCTGCAATAATCCAATAGGTTCGCAAGCTGCGAAGAAATTTGCGGGAAGACATAAGGACCGAAAAATGGAGTTCCACTTTATTTTTCCGGCCGCAATTTCTCTGTCTGCCTTTCCTGCTCCGTTGCGGCTCTGCGTTTGCGCCGGATTACGTTTTTAAACTCATAGTTACGACTTAAGCCCGGAGATCGGCGGCCGGGCGGCGGTCTGCTGCCGATAGACGCGCTGGCAGGCCTGCTTGTAAACATGCGGGAAGAGCACGCCCACAAACGGCAGATTCCGATAACTCTCCGCGAAATCCAGACCGTAGCCCACCACGAAGAAATCCGGGATCTCGAACCCCACGTAGTCCGCCTCGATGGCCTCGACGCGGCGGTCGGGCTTGTCGAGTAGCACGCAAGTGCGGATGCGGCGCGGATTCAGGGCGCGCAACTTAGGCAGCACGCGGCCCATCGTTCGGCCGGTGTCGAGGATGTCGTCCACCAGTAACACGTCGCGGTCGCGGATCTCCAGGCGCAGCTCCTTGGTGAACACGAGGTCGCCCGACTCGGTGCCGACGCCGTAGCTGGAGACGCCGAGAAAATCCAGCCGCAGCGGCAGGTTCAGATGCCGGATGAGGTCGGCCAGAAACATCACCGTGCCGTTGAGGAGTGAGACGACCGCCATGTCGCGGCCCTGAAAATCGCGCTGGATTTCGTCGGCGAGAGAGCGGACGCGCCGGGCCAATTGCGGCTGGGTGATAAGAACACGCTCCACCTCCTTGCGCCAGCGGAGCGGGACGCACGGCGCGGGTTGTCGTGGTTTAGCGGAAACCAGTATGGACATGGCGCGGCTATCGTAGCCCGCCCGCCGGTTTTGCCGAGATATTTTTCGCGGCGGCGGGGCGGCGCGCGTTGACTCAAATTAAATGACACCGAGCGGATAGGGCTGGGAGGAGGAAAAAGGCATCGTTGACTCATGGAAAAAAGACACCGGGCAAACTGGTGTACATGAACATGAGTATGGACCTGAAAAATGATCTGCTGC